>VGMK01000267.1 GCA_016866375.1 Bacteroidota bacterium | reverse complement strand
TTAGGTAATGAAGGTTTAATAGAATTGTTGCATCAAGAAGGCTACAAAATCACTCCTTTAAATTCTCCTTTTAGTATTGTCGAGAAGTAGTATCCTGTTTTATATTATCTGAAGAAAGTCCTAAATATGAAAAAATACAAAAACGCCCTATCACACGGGTTTTGCGTCAGGTGGGGTGACGTGCAAACTTGGAGCTTTGTGCTTCTATTCAAGTTCAGTGCTGGTTGACATTGAAGTGCTCCGAAATCGCCAACTTCTTGTAGCTGCAAACCGTTAGCGGTAATCCGTAGAACTCCCAAATTGAAGTGGGTTTTGTAGTCTCGACAGGAATCGAACCTGTATCTAAATTTTAGGGAACTTCTATTCCTCAAATAGTTTACGGACTTCTCCAATAATTTTGATAAATATATATCTACTTTTTTTATTTACAATAACTATCATACGTCTCCGAATTAGGGTCATATCCATATTCTTTTGCTTTTTTCAGGTCGGCGCATGCCTGTTCCCTATTGCTGGAAAAGTCAGCATAATATAACCCTCTGCATAGGTAGGCCTTGCCATAATTCGGAGCCAGTTCAATCGCTTTGTTGTAATCCTTGAGCACTGCAGTGAAATTTTGGAAATTCAAAAGTTGCATAATACCTCTGGCGAGGTAGTATTTCGCATTCGCAGAATCTAAGCTGATGCATTTGTTCAAGTCATACAAGCAGGCCTGATATTTTTGCAGCGAATCATTGACCACACTTCGAACCCAAAATAATTCGCATTCGTTGAGTCCATAGCGATACACAAAGTGAAATAGTTCAATGCCCCACTATAATTATTTAATTCCCAGCTGGCCAAACCTGCTATCCAGGGGGCTTTATCGTTGTCAGGGTCTAATGACATTAACCTTATGGCATCATCCAAAGCCCCTTTAAAATCCCCTGATTCAAACCGACTGTCTGCACGTAAGTATGTATAGTCAGCACTGCCCTGATCGGCCTGGAGTACTTTTGTAAAAAAGATGACTGCGGAATCATAAATAGCCAAGCGGTAATAGATATTTCCAAGAATATTGTTGATTTTCTGATAATTGGAATCCATTTTCAGCACTCTGAGAAAATCAACTTTGGCTGTTTTATCATCCCTTTTTACCATGAAAAACCTCCCTCTTAAATAGAACGCCTCAGGTCTTGAGAGATCCAACTGAATGGAACGATTATAATCGGCCAGGGCTCCTTCCCTGTCATCTAATTGATACCGGCAATTACCTCGTAGGGCAATTACGGAAGCATCGTTGGGTTTTTCTTTAGATAGGCATCGAACGCTTCCATAGCATCTGTATGACGTCCAAGGTCACTTAGCACAGAACCCTTAAGCTTCAACAGAACCAAATTGCCCGGAAATCGACTTAGAGCATCATTTGCCTTTGTCAGCGCCTCAGTACAAATGGACTTTGAGTTTAGATGGTTTCATTTTAAAGATTATTCCTAGTCCCGCATCAGAAATGATTTGGGTAGTTGGTAGTATAAACAGTGTGTAATTGTTGGATAGTGTAAAAGGAAAAATAATCAACAAATATGAAAACATTGCAGACATCATTTTTTCGGCAGTAATACACCCCAAAACTAGTGAACTATTTATTGCTTCAAGTAATGGCGTATTTACAT
>VGMK01000266.1 GCA_016866375.1 Bacteroidota bacterium | reverse complement strand
TGACATTGTTGTGAGCATAGTTGAATCCGTAATCAAAAATTTCAACTGCCGGCTGAAAAGTTTCAAGCGAATCAAATGAAAACAATGCGTCAAGCATATTTTCAACTATACCTTTCGCAAAGAAAAAGTCAACTTCATCCTGAGAATTAATCCAATTTTCTTCCATTTTTTTTCCAGTCAGGATACCAGCGATAATATTCTTTTCTACAAATGTCCCCTTTGATACAGTGTAGGTTTTACCAAATTCAAATAACTTCATATCACCGATTTGGCGATTTTGATTATGCACAACATTTTCTAATAATCCAGGGAGTAAAGAAAACCTCATTACTTGGAGATCTTGACTTATAGGATTAGTTATTTTCACAATTTCCTGCTCAACCGGTATAAGCGAGGCATAATCAGGTGAGGTCATCGAATTATTCATTGCCTCATAAAACCCGTTGCTTACTAAATAATTAGCCATTTTTTGCCGGCAATCATTTGGTCTTGAGTTGGGTAATGATATGGCCATTTTTTCTGGTGTTTCAATGGTGTTGAAGCCATATATTCTCAGAACCTCTTCGGCAATATCACAGGTCCTCTCAACATCAATTCTGCAGTGTGGAACCAATACTTTCCAGATTTGATCCTCTTTTGCAATTTCAAAATCCAATGAAATTAATATCTCCTCTAACTCAGTTTCTGAGATCCGTGCACCGAGAATTGAATTTATTTCTGTCGGTGAAAACTCAATAGTTTTTTGAGTAAACGTTATTTGAGATTCATCGAAGAGTGAAGATGTTACAGTAGCTCCTGAAATGTCAATCAGTAATTGACATGCCCTTCGAATTGCAATTTCGGTGAGTGACTTATCTACGCCGCGTTCAAATCGAAAACTCGCATCGCTATTTATTCCGTGAAGACGAGCTGTTTTCCTAACAGCAGTCATATCAAATACCGCAGATTCTAAAAGTATATCGCTTGTTGCTTCGGAAATTCCACTCTCTTGACCGCCTAAAACACCCGCAATACACATTGGTGAATTGTTATCGCAAATCAGCAGTTCTCCTCCTTTAAATGTCCTTTTTATTTTATCTAATGTGACAAGTTCCTCACCTTTGATTGCTGAGCGTATCACCACATTATTTCCTAGTTTGTTGGCATCAAAAGCATGCAATGGGGTTCCAAGTTCCCTCATTACATAATTTGTTACATCAACAACATTATTAACAGGTGAAACACCTACTGAACGCAATCTTCTTTGAAGCCAATCCGGTGAGGGGCTCACTATTATTCCAGAAAGTCGAACACCCATGTAACGCATACAATTGTCATCTAATACCGAAATATTTATGCCTCCTCGGGATTTTGGGAAATTTATATTTCGGGTAAAAGGAGCCTTGACTTTACTTTTTTGTTTGGAATGAAAAGATTGATATGCTGCTAGATCTCTGGCCACTCCAATATGACCCATTGCATCCGCTCGGTTTGGGGTTAAACCAATTTCAAAGACATAGTCAACATCAAAATTAAAATAGGAAGAAGCCAAAGTTCCGGGCTGGGTTTCGCTGGGCAACACCATGATTCCATTATGATCTGTACCAATTCCTAACTCATCCTCAGCACAGAGCATCCCGTTGGATTCAATACCCCTAATTTTAGCTTTTTTTATCGTAACAGGATTCTCTGAAAATGG
>VGMK01000265.1 GCA_016866375.1 Bacteroidota bacterium | reverse complement strand
TAACAATTTTGCACTTAACTGTCAAATTGCTAAATTTGCCCCACATTTAGGTTGGTACCTTAGCTCAGTTGGTAGAGCAAAGGACTGAAAATCCTTGTGTCCCTGGTTCGATTCCTGGAGGTACCACTTAAAATAAACCCTAAACCCTTGATTATCAAATAGTTAGTCAAGGGTTTTTTCTTGTCAGTATAACAACCAGTATAACATTTTAGGACTTGAACCTGTGAAAATTGGGTCATTTTTAGTGGGTTTTGGTTAGAGATAAAATTATTTTTCAACACAATTTTTGAAGGAATTTTCCAAAATTTAGGGTTGCGGTGGTGCGATTTTTATGTAATTTGATATTTTTTTTCAAAATTTTCAAAAAATATTTCACTTTCTTTTCGGGAAACATCACCTAACTTTTTGTAGGTTCTTAAAATTGACAGGAAAATTAGTTTTTGAAATTCTTTTTTTAGTTCTATATCGTCAAGATGGTCAATTCCGAGTTCTTCTTTGTAAGAGATAAACTCATCAAATCGGGAAGGGTGAGCATACTTTACTTGAAATTCTGATTTACGATACGAGTAATCAATTATCTTCAACATCTTCTTCATATTTTTCATAACATAAGATTTTAGGGGTTCTCAATTCAAATTCTCTTGGATATTGATAAAACTAACGACCATATCAAAAGGGATTTCTCTGTATCTGTTATTTGTTCTACAATATCGGATAAATGAATACTTCTTATAATCCGTTTTAATGTCAAAATGATTGGTTGGAAGGTCTCTTCCCAAAAACTCCATGAGGATTGAGTATTCGTTGATTTCCTGTGAGGTAAATTCCAAATCTTGGATATGAACTCTATACAGAAATCGTAATCGGAGATGGTCTATGTGGAAGTTTCTTTTTCGCATAACGCCCTAGCAACGGGCATTAGCGGATTTTATTACATTTTAAGAATCTGAAGAAGTTAAATTACCTACCACCCTTATTTTGGGACTTTGGACTGGGCAAATGATCTCAGTATTGGCTTTATAATTCCATGACATTGGTCAAAATCTTTTGCCAGATGCAAGGAAAACAGGTTTTGGATGAGGTTTGTTGGAGTATTAAAAGATGAAATGGACTTATTGCTATTGAATCTTTTAAATTTTAAGAGTGCTATTGATGAGGTAAAATCGCACGGAAAATAGATCTTATTGTGATTGATAATTAAAAAAAACACTTAAAAAAATTGGGGCTTCGCCCCAAACCCCAATTATCAAATTATCAAATTGTCAAATTGTCAAACCTGTCTGCCGACAGGCAGGTAAATTAATCCCTGAGGCAACGGACAGAGAACCCATTTAGCTTAGTGTTGCCGTACCTGTAAACATTGCCATTGTTGTAATCCAGGAAGCGGTACCAGGCAGTGTTTGTAGCGGTCTCCGAAGAACTCCACCAGTAACCGTTGAGGCCAATGTAGTTGAATGTACCATCGATGCTACGGTTACCGCCCGGAAGACCTGAGAAACCGCTTTCGTTAGTGGCGTCTGTATTAGTGCTTTGCCAGTATTGTGTGCCGGTGCTTTTCATTTTGCCACCTGCTGTATTATAGTTATTGCCACCATCTGCATTCGGGTCTAAATAGTTTATGAATGTACTCCACTCTGCATCGGTAGGAATATGATACCCAACAGGAGCGAGACCTCTTGAATCGATTACCGCATACCAATTATACAAC
>VGMK01000264.1 GCA_016866375.1 Bacteroidota bacterium | reverse complement strand
TATTTTTTAGAATCGAACCATTCTTCGGTTTGGGCTTTCTTATCGCGAGAACCGTTTCCTGTATTAATTGAAGAAACTGGGATTTTCAAATTAAACTTTGTGTTTGCAACATTATCGCTGTCATATTCTACTGTTCCGGTCAATGTTTTAAAATTACCTGAGGGATCTGCACTTTTAAAACCAATTGAATACCCACTGCTCACTTCGTATGCATCAGGGGGTATCAAACTAAATCCGAGGGAAACAAGAAATGCCAACCCATAAAATACAACAAAAATTACTTTTTTCATTTTACTCATTTATAATAAATTTTCTCCCAACACAAAATCCGAACCGAAACTGACCGTCCATAATTCTTTCCAAAGTGTATGGAATAAACTGTGTTTCACCCAATCCGCCGGAATTGGTAAAATTTAAGGTGAAATTATGCCCAAATGTTTGCCATTCTAAGGCGATTCCGATACTGTTTTTGTAAATATCTGCTGGTCTTAGACCCTTGTCTCTAAATGTGTAGTAATATTCCCCAATTACAGCAAATTGGCCAGACAATTTAATTCTTAACGCGCTTCCCAACGAAAATATATCGTTTTGATCGTTTTGACTTACATAATTCCGGTGCATGAAGGTTGGAATTACAGCTAAGGAAACCCAATCGCCAAATTTTCTGGTGAAGTTGACTTGAGTGAAATAGGACAAGCGATGCAGGGCTTGCGGGAAATTACTTACCTCTGACAAGTCACTGGAAGCCTTCATGTAGGTAAAACTACTTCCGCCAATTACTGCGATTGATATTGGGAATTTTCTCGATTTATACCGTTGTCTTAGCGCGCGATATTTCACAAAACCATCCAAAAGGGAACGGTATGGGGCTCCTGTTCCTTTACTACGTCCAAATCCGACCATTAAATCATTTGAGATTCCGTATTCCAACGCAATTCGCATGTCCGATAAATTGTCAAATCCAAACATGTTTTGATAACCTCCATTTACCCCTGCAATATCTCCAAAACGATGCTCTATACGCATTTCCATATATCCTTTGGAAAGCGTTTCGACGGAATGTCCATTGATAATTCGAGTTCCGTGAAATGATTTATTGTATAATTCACCTTCTGGATCGGGCACGATAGCTCCAATAGACGCAGAATCAATATCTATTCCTTGTGCGGACACCGTTGTAAAAAATAGCACTAGACTAATGATGACTGAAAATACTTTCACTCGACTTCAACAATTAGAATTACTTTTATGTTTAAAATTTTTAGACGAGTATAATTCATTTAGGTTGCATAACAACTAATTACTAACTTTAGATTATGAACAGTTTAGAGATTTGGTTTCTTAATTTGGGATGTTCGTGGATGTGGTCAAAACTGCTTCCATATTGCATTTTATTCCTTCTTTTCTCTGGGTCATCCTTTCTGTTATTTTACATCAAGAACTTCAGGAATTTATGGCGAATTCCTCTTATGATTCTTATTTCCTTAACTCCTGTAACCATTTATTTTGCTCTACATCCTATATACACCGGAGATATATTTGATGAAGCAGAGGAAATAAACACTTCTTATGTTTTTCCCAAAAGTAAACAACTAAGCATTTTTGTTTTGAAAGGTTGCCCACATTGTAAACGCACAATTCCATTCATTCAGAAATTACGCGAACGTAACGATCAAATAAGCATCCAATATGTAATTGTAGGAAAACCCAATGATAGAT
>VGMK01000263.1 GCA_016866375.1 Bacteroidota bacterium | reverse complement strand
AAAAAATGTATCTTCGCGACAACCAAATAATGTACAATGACAACCTCTACACTTTCCTTTTCATTGACAAAAGTTGAAGAGTCGCGAATTCATGAAATTGATTGGGAAAATCTGGCATTTGGAAAGAGTTTTTCCGACCACATGTTTTTAATGGATTACAAAAACGGTGAATGGCAAAAAGGAACAATTATGCCTTTTCAACCAATTCCAATGCATCCTGCCATGTCTGCTATTCACTACGGACAATCTATTTTTGAAGGTTTAAAGGCATATAAAACCATTGATGGAAAGGTTTCGATATTTCGGCCAAACATGAATGCCAAGAGATTTGCTGAATCAGCTGAGCGAATGTGTATGCCCGCCGTACCCACTGAAATATTTCTAGAGGCAATACGTCAGTTGGTTGAATTAGATAAAAATTGGGTAACAGATAAACCCGGATTTTCATTGTATATTCGACCATTTTTATTTGCTACTGATGAGTTCGTTGGGATAAAACCCGCTGAGACATATAAATTCATGGTGATTACATCCCCAGTTGGAGTCTATTACAACGAACCTGTGAGGGTAAAAATTGAAGAGAATTACACGCGTGCCTCGAAAGGTGGAGTAGGTAGGGCAAAGGCTGCAGGCAACTACGGCGCGTCTCTATATCCGGCGAAACAGTGTCAACTACAAGGTTTTCACCAACTAATCTGGACAGATGCGGTGGAACATAAATACATTGAAGAATCAGGAACGATGAACGTTATGTTTCAGATAGGTGGAACCTTAATTACTCCTTCTGAAGATTCTGACACTATTTTGAGGGGAGTTACAAAAAAATCGGTAATTGAAATAGCCCACAAATGGGGGATTCCTGTAGAGGAGCGAAAAGTCTCGGTCGAGGAAATAATCTCCGCCGCAAGAAATGGCACTCTGGAGGATGCTTTCGGAGTTGGAACCGCAGCAACCATTGCTCAAATAGCGGTAATAGGATATAGGGATGAGTTGCTTAATCTTCCTTCTCTTGAAACACGGACTATATCAAATAAGATCAAATCTTACATGGATGCAATCAAGACAGGAAAGGAGAAAGACGAGATGGGCTGGAATTTAATTGTCTGATTTATGGAGAAATACGACAAATAGCATCTGGTAAGCATGCGCCTTGTTCTTCTCTTTTCTTTTTTATTCTTCAGTTTCTCAATTCTAAGTCAGGTTGTAAAAGTAGAAATAAAAGATGCCAAAATGGGAGATCCTATTCAGAACGTTTCTTTAATACCCTATACCTCATCAAATGATTCAGTTATTTCAATTACCACCAACGGTCGGGGATTAGGTTTTCAAGAGCAAAATTAACAGACTCGGGGACACCTCCCTCCTTGCTTATCCCATTTCTGAATTCAGAGGATTAAAATGTTACGACCCATTTTATCTGAGTTCAATAAAAATATTTCGGATAATTCCCTTTTAGCTTCAGGCGACCCTGTTTTTAAAAGTATTTTCCTACAACCTTTGAGAAATCGCGAATTAAAGGTGGTGCGTTTAAATGCTCCCGAGAAAGTAGATACCGACTTTGGTTCTGAAAAGTTTAGTATCCTTGATTTTGAATTATTGCAAGTTGAATTTTAAATATATCGATTAAATAAGGGTTTATAATAATGAGGCCTACTATATTTAGAGTCCCTTTGAATCTTCGCAAAAAAGATTATTATACAAGGAGCGGCTACCTTATTCTTTTGGGAAGGCCTCTTTGAATCAAGGAACCGA
>VGMK01000262.1 GCA_016866375.1 Bacteroidota bacterium | reverse complement strand
GGATTCTTTTCAAAAGATGAAATTTTTGCGGCGACGTTTGGTCACGGATACCTTGTTTTTGGGTTAATGGTTCTTGCTGCGGCAATGACAACTACTTATATGTTTAGAATGTATTTCTTGGTTTTCCATGGTACCTTTAGAGGAGAAAGTCGTACCGAGAAACATTTACATGAGTCCGGTGCCCTTATGACGCTACCGCTGATTGTACTGGCAATTCTATCAGTGGTTGGAGGAGCATTGAATTTACCGTCGTTCATCGCTGGCCAGAACGCACATTGGATGGATCATTTTCTAGATGAAACTACCTTAGGCTTATCTATTTTAGAACCGCATCATCTTTCAGATGACTCAGCCATCGGTATAATGATTGGAACAACAATCTTGACACTTTTGATAATGTTTTGGACCTATTCGGTATATTCAAAAAGTACCTATCCAATTTCAAAGGAACAGCAGTTTCGAGGTTGGGCGAAATGGTCGAACAATAAGCTATTCGTTGATGAACTATACAATGCGTTATTTGTGAAGCCTATTGAATTTATTTCTGCTAAATTATTGCTGATGGTGGAAAATAATTTGCTTTATGACTCGATATTAAGGGCAACTTCCGGAATACAGACTGGGGGGAATCAAATACGAAAAATTCAAACAGGATTACTGTCGAATTATCTTTACTTCATGATACTAGGAGTTATTCTATTTGTTGGGTATTCACTTTATTATTTTAAGTTTTGGAATTACTAATTATACCATTTGCCTTAGGGTTAATTTCCTTTATAATCCCCAAAAACAATGTCCGTTATTTTGGATTGATAGGAAGCTTTGCTCCTGTGGCTATATCGTGTATACATTTGATGGAATATGTCCCGGGAAGTTTTGTTGAAATTTATAAATGCACTTCGAATATACCCTTTGGATTAACCTTCACCCTGCATTATGAAGGCGTATCATTGTTAATGGTGTTACTCACAGCATTTTCTTTTCCACTCATTTTCTTGAGTAATTACAACAGGGAATTAAGTCAATCGAATTTATTTCATGCATTAGCATTTTTTATGCAAACCGGGCTATTTGGAGTTTTCTTGGCAGGAGACGGGGTCCTTTTTTATATATTCTGGGAATTTACATTGATTCCCATTTTCCTAATATTATATTGGTTTGGTCATGGAAATTACACCACACTTGTAAAATTCTTCATCTATACGATGTTGGGTTCATTGGCAATGCTGTTGTCTTTAATTTGGTTAAAACAGCACGCACATTCTTTCGCATACGCTGATCTTATTGCTGCACGCTTGACAGAAAAAGAAGGTTTTTGGATAATGGCTGGGTTTATGTTGGCTTTTGCTATTAAAATCCCTGTTTTTCCCTTTCATACCTGGCAACCAAATACATACTCAACTGCACCAATGGCAGGCACTATGCTTCTATCTGCACTCATGCTGAAAATGGCACTTTTTGGCATGATTAAATGGATGATCCCATTAGCCCCAGAGGGTCTAGAATGTATGCGTTGGATTGTAATTGTTTTGGGGATTATCGGTATCATCTACGGTGGTATCATTGCCATAAAACAAACAGATATTAAAAAAATATTCGCTTATGCCTCAATTTCTCACCTTGGACTCATTGCAGCTGGAATAATGATTTACTCTGAAAATGCATTAACTGCAAGCATGATTCAAATTATAAATCACAGCATCCTGTCCATAGGTTTATTCCTGGTTGCGGAGGTATTAATGAGTAGGACAGGAACAAACGATATTAGGCAAAT
>VGMK01000261.1 GCA_016866375.1 Bacteroidota bacterium | reverse complement strand
AAACGAGAATGGAGTCGCCTGTATTCACATTCGACCATATTCCACCTGATTGCGTAAAAAGACCATTTGAATTACTTGGTGTATAGTCAAACGGCTCGTACATTAGTAATTGTGCGTTGACACTTACAACATGCACAAATACTATAAATAAAGAAATTAATTTCATGTTTTTTTTTTCAAAATTAACCAAACAAATTGAAATTTAAAATAAAAAAACAAAAGCGACCGAGGCCGCCTTTATCTTAATGAATTGCAAAATTTTATTAGGTCTGAGGTGCCTCTGGTTGGCGCTCAGGTTTTGGCAAAAGAACCTTTCTCGAAAGTTTCCATTTCTTTGTTTTTGGATCTTTTCCCACCACCTTAAAATCAAGGATATCGCCTTCTTTTACCACATCATCCATTTTTGCGACTTTATCCCAATTGAATTCTGAAATATGGATCAATCCGTCTGTTCCGGCAATTATCTCTACAAAGCAACCAAAATCTTTCACTGATTTCACTTTTCCCGTGTAGGTGGCTCCCTCTTCCACTTGAGGAGGGAAAGCAATTAAGCGAATTCTTCGAACCGCTTCAATCATATCGTCTCCGTTATTGGATAGAATCTGAACCCTGCCCTCTCCGTTTGGAAGTTCCTCAATAGTAATGGTTGTCCTTGTCTCTTTTTGCAGTGCTTGAATGATTTTTCCTCCTGGGCCGATAATCGCACCTATCATTTCATTCGGGACATTAAAGGCTTCTATTCTCGGCGTTTGAGGTTTCATCGCTGCGTTTGGCGATGCAATTGTATCGGTTATTTTACCGAGAATGTGCAAACGCCCTTCTCTTGCCTGGTGCAAGGCTTGTGTCAATACTTCGTAGGGCAAACCGTCAACCTTGATATCCATCTGACAAGCGGTAATACCGTTTGCCGTTCCCGTAACTTTAAAATCCATATCTCCTAGATGATCTTCGTCGCCTAAGATATCCGATAAAACCGCAAATTTGCCTTCATCTGCAACCAAGCCCATGGCAATTCCCGAAACCGGTGCCGAAATAGGAACACCGCCATCCATAAGCGCCAAACAACCTGCACATACTGTTGCCATTGACGAAGAACCATTCGATTCTAAAATATCTGAAACTAAACGAATCGTATATGCAAAGTCGGCTGGAATTACTGGCTTGAGCGCTCGTAAGGCTAGATTTCCGTGTCCGATTTCTCTTCGCGAAGTACCGCGAAGAGGTTTAGCCTCACCTGTTGAAAAAGGTGGGAAATTGTAATGCAACAGGAATTTTTCGGTACCTTGAAAAGTTGCACCATCAATCAATTGTTCATCCATTTTACCGCCAAGCGTTAGCGTGGTTAGGGATTGTGTTTCACCTCTTGTGAAAACTGCCGATCCGTGTACTTTTGGTAAATAATCAACCTCCGCCCATATTGGACGAATTTCATTGAACTGACGACCATCTAATCTTTTTCGATCATTTAACATTACCCATCGAACGGCTTTCTTTTTCACTTCGGAGAAATATGGTGAAATAAAATTCCCTAGCTCTTCCATTTCTTCTTCCGAAAATGCTGCTTTAACTTCATTTTTTATTTCATCAAATAGCTCGGATCTTTTTGCTTTATTTGCCAATCCCATACGTGCAACATCTTTGCACTTTTCCATTGCGAGTTCATACACGCGATTTCTTACTTCTTCGTTATGTATTTCATGGCAATATTCTCTTTTTGGGTTAGCCGTTGGAATTTCAGCTGCCAAATCAAGTTGAAACTGACATTGTTCTTTGATTGCCTCGTGAGC
>VGMK01000260.1 GCA_016866375.1 Bacteroidota bacterium | reverse complement strand
TGTCCTGAATACCGTATGCAAAACCAAGCATATTGATCGGAGCAGCAATTCCATCCCAATCTCCTTTGTTGTAAGGGGTTCTCGAATAAACCATTGGCAACTGATAAGGATTTGGATTCGGCTGACCGTTAATTGAGTCATACATTATGAATTGCACACCTTTTTTTAGAACTTCAATCGGAACAGATTGTCCAAGTATGTCAATATTTATGACGAGTGAATCACGCAAAACAGGCAAGTATACGTCCATCATTAAGTTTATTCCGTCTGGCATAGTGACGGGGATGGTATATTTTGTTGATAACTCCTCTAAATTATCGAGTTGACCATTATTATTTGAAACTTGAGCTAAACTCAGTACTGGTATTAAGAAACTTAAAACGAGTAATTTTTTCTGCATAAATGAAGGTTTATATGTTATAATTTACAGAGTTTAAAAGTAATTATTTTATTTAAATATTCAAACCTCAAAACAAAGAGACCATCATCAACATTTGAAAAATCGAGCATATTATTTTGCAATAGGCCGCGTTCGATTATTTTACCCGTTTGATCAAGTAAAGAAAAACTAATTTCTTCCTCCTGGATATTAGTAAAATGTACATTTATGAACCCATTTGTGGGATTAGGGTAAATATGGCAAGACTCATTATCAAGTTCAATAATTTCAGAGCTTGAATTTCGCATACATCGAATTCCATAGCCACTCTGTTTTTTCGAGAAATTTCGCACCGCGGTACCATTATCGTATTTCAATGATCTAAACCAAGCAAAGGTGGTATCCAATTCTGAAGCCGTCCAGAGAAAACTGTAATAATTAAGGTTATTAAAAAATCCGGCACTGTATCTGCAACCATTTGGTAAGGCATCAAAATGAATTTCATTGGTTGCATCTGTATTTGGAGTGGACCAAAAATCAAAACCTTCAAATTTCAACTTGCCTCCTGCTAAACCTAATCCACCCAAAGAGCTTGTCAATTCACTCCAATCTAATTCAGTAGGTACTCTCCACCCTATTGGACAAATATTTTTATCCGCTGATATCACGAAAAAATTGTAGAGATTACCGTAGGTATCCGAATTTGTGGGATTATTCTGATAAAAACAATATGACGGGCTTGATGTAGTGGACCAGATTTCATTATCCGTAATCATTGCCAATTCGGTTCCATCGTTAAACGCTGTAGCTCTCAGGTTACTTATCAACCATTCTTGCCCGTTGTTGAGGATTATACTTTCGTATTCATTTCCAACTCCGTCAGTAACTAAAGCGCCGGGGGATTGTGCAGGAAGATTAAAAAACACCAGGAATAAAATCTGTAAAAACAGAAAAAAATTAAATAACCATTTCATAGCACAATGAAATTCAATGAATTAAGATATACAACACCAAAGATTGCAATTAACGTCAATTATCATTGGTTCCCTTCAATAAAACATATGCTAAAAACTCCAAAATAAAGAATTTTAAACCTATTTTTTTAGTACTCTGAAATATAATTTTATATCACCTGACAGCGATAAAATGTATACTCCGGCGGGTACGTCATGCAATGCTACCGTTGTTTGCTTTTCTACAATTTTATTAAAGAAGACAATTTGCCCCATACAGTTGATGAGCGAGTAAGAGGCATTGATAAATTTTTCAGGAACCTCAATATTCAAGTATGTATCAATCAGCGTTGGATAAACACGGACAAGGTTTTTTGGCAAGGCGATTCCCCCCGTCAGGCATGATTGGCAACTGTCTTCTGTTTGATAGAAAGCGCTTTCATAATCAATAGTTCCTGAAA
>VGMK01000259.1 GCA_016866375.1 Bacteroidota bacterium | reverse complement strand
GTGTGTAACCCGTTAATGTGAACGTTTCGCTATCGTCTGTATTCATTACTTCGTCCGTAGACCAGTTTGAAAAATCGCCAATCATACCGATTGACTGAGCATAAGAAAGCGTTCCAAAAGCAAACGCGAAAAATAGAGTAAATAGTTTTTTCATAATTTTTAATTTTAATTAGACTAACTTAGTGTCATCTTGACAAGGTCAAAAATAGCAAACAATTTTATCCAGAACAAGTTTTTTAAGAGGTATTTAATGAATGATTTCATTCAACACTATGAAATCTTCATATTTCGAAAAGTCCAGTTTACATTCCTGCTCAAAAAGACCAAAAACGGACGAGCCACTTCCTGACATTGCAGCATAAATGGCGCCTTGATTTTTCAATGCGCAAATCAACTCTGTAATCACGGGAAAATGAGCGACTATCGATTGTTCAAAATCATTGGTAAATAATTCTTGCCATTCATCAATTGGAGAATTCCATGATGTTTCCCAGTCCATGCCCCTAACTCGAGGTGCAATAGCTGCATAAGCAAAGGCTGTGCTCACATGAATCTTTGGGTTCAAAACGACGATGCGAATGCCTGAAAGCCGATCTTTAATTGGAGATAATAATTCACCTCTTCCTATTGCCAATTTCGGACTAGCATCAATAAAAAAAGGACAATCGCTTCCCAGTTGAGCTGCCAGATTTTCTAATTCACTTGCTTCAATATTCAATTCAAACAAACCATTAAGGGCTTTGAGAACATAAGCAGCATCGGCAGAACCTCCACCCAAACCTGCTCCGAATGGAATTTGTTTACGCAGATGGATGTAAACATTTCCGATTCCAAACTTTTCTTTCATCAAATTAAAAGCGCGCTCGCAGAGATTTAACCTTCCGTCACAAGGCAATATGATACCTGTTTGTTTAAATGAAAATAACTCAGCAGGTAAAACCTCCAAAATATCATACAAGGGAATTGGAGACATAATTGTAACAATCTCATGGTAGCCATCAGGCCGTTTCGATTGAACGCTCAATCCAATATTTATTTTCGCGGGTGGATAACTTATCACTTCACAAAGGTAAACATTGGAAGTAAGTTAGAAATGACTCCGTGGAAATAGTTTGAGAAGAAAAAGCAGAAAAAAAAATTAACTTTGTAAAAAAATAAACCATGTCGACATACCTTGATTTTGAGGAACCAATAAAGGCTCTGGAAGAACAAATTGCAAAAACAAAAGAAATTGCTGAATCCACTGAGGTGGATATGGGAGACAAGATTAAAGAGTTGGAAAAGAAGTTACTAAAAAAAAGTAAGGAGGTATACAGTTCGCTCACACCATGGCAACGTGTGCAGTTGTCAAGACATCCCGACAGACCATATACTTTAGCTTACATAAACGCAATTACAAATTACAAGTTTCAAGAATTACATGGTGACAGGAGTGTTAAAGACGATAAGGCGATGGTTGGGGGCTTTGGAATGGTTGATGGTGAAACGGTTATGTTCATTGGACAACAAAAAGGTATTAATACGAAAATGCGTCAATACCGAAATTTTGGTATGGCCAATCCAGAGGGGTATCGAAAGGCATTACGCTTAATGAAGCTTGCTGAGAAATTTAACAAGCCGATTGTTACATTTATTGATACGCCGGGTGCCTATCCAGGTCTAGAGGCCGAAGAACGCGGGCAAGGAGAAGCTATAGCAAGAAATATCTACGAAATGATGCGGCTCAAAGTCCCAGTTATTTGTATCATTATTGGCGAAGGTGCCTCGGGAGGTGCGCTTGGTATTGGAGTTGGTGATAAGGTGGT
>VGMK01000258.1 GCA_016866375.1 Bacteroidota bacterium | reverse complement strand
GAGGAAAAAATCGCTTCATTCTACGGAACAGAAGATACTATTTTATATGCTGCAGCATTTGATGCAAATGGCGGTGTATTTGAACCTCTTTTTTCAGAGCAAGATGCCATTATTTCGGATGAATTAAATCATGCGTCTATCATAGATGGTATTCGCTTATGTAAGGCGCAACGCTATCGATACAAACATTCCGACATGAATGACTTGGAAGAGCAACTGAAAAAAGCACAAGATCAACGGTTCAGAATAATCGTAACAGATGGTGTTTTTTCCATGGATGGGGATATCGCCAAAATGGATCAAATTTGTGATCTTGCTGATAAATACGATGCATTAGTAATGACAGACGAATGCCATTCCGCAGGGTTTATCGGAAAAACAGGAAGAGGTGTCCCTGAGTATTGCGGGGTGATGGAAAGGGTAGATATTATCACCGGAACTCTCGGTAAAGCTTTGGGGGGTGCGATGGGAGGTTATACAACTGGTAAAAAAGAAATCATTGAAATGTTGCGACAACGTTCAAGGCCCTATTTATTTTCAAATTCGTTAGCACCTTCAATTATTGGAGCTTCGATAAAAGTATTTGAATTGCTAAGTTCAACAACTGAATTACGTGATAAATTGGAAGAAAATACGCTCTATTTTAAAGAACACATCAAAGCAGCAGGATTTGATATCAAACCGGGAGATTCCCCAATTGTTCCTATTATGCTTTACGACGCTGCCCTTTCACAAAAATTTGCTGAAATGTTACTAGAAGAAGGCGTTTATGCCGTTGGTTTTTTCTATCCGGTTGTAGCTAAAGGTCAGGCTAGAATTCGTACCCAAATATCAGCTGCCCACACAAAAGTAGAATTAGATAAGGCCATAGCGGCATTCATTAAAGTTGGCAAAGCACTCAAAGTCATTGCTTAGTTTGATATAATATTCGTGGTATTATTGAAACTCATTTGAGGCAGATGAATATTCATTCTCAGGTAATGAGCTAATTTTTAAACGAGTGGTCTCGCCAGGAATCGAACCTGGATCTAAAGTTTAGGAAACTTCTATTCTATCCGTTGAACTACGAAACCGGATTGCAAATTTAGCTTTTCTTTTGATTATATAATTGTGTTATGACCTCCCAAGTTTGGATTGCAGCTTTATCCCATGAATACGAGGCCGCCTTAGAAATGGATTTTTGACTGTACTTTTGGTGGACATTAACATCCAAAAGTAAATTTAATTGATGTGCGGCATCTTTTTCATTGAAAGGGTCGCAAAGCAACGCGGCATCGTCCGTTATTTCTGGTAGACAACTGGCATTAGCAGCAATTATGGGTATACCACATTTCATAGCTTCAACCAATGGTATTCCGAACCCTTCGTAATAGGGTAGGTAGCTAAGTGCATAAGCAGAACCAGTAATTTTTGCGAGTTGCTCTTGGTCCACATATCCTGTAAAATGAATTCTGTTTTGACAATCAATGGGTATGTGAATTCGGTGTTTTTTCCACAAAGGACTTCCGACAATAACCAGATCTATCGTGTTGTTTTCCTTCGCAAAAATAGAGAAAGCATTCAATAAGCGCTGCAGGTTTTTACGTGGATGCAATGACCCTACAAATAGAAAATAGGGTTTTGTTGCACTTATTAATGAGCGTGTGTTTTGAATTTCTTGTTCAGTGATTGGTTTAAAAATTTCATCCGCACTGTTGTAAATTACCTCAATTTTGGTAGAGTCCAACTCATAATATTTAATGAGTTCCGCTTTTGAAAAGTTAGAAACTGTTATAATTTTGTCAGCTTTCCTTGCAAATTTTGGGAAGAACC
>VGMK01000257.1 GCA_016866375.1 Bacteroidota bacterium | reverse complement strand
AATATGACAGCGATAATGTTGCAAACACAAAGTTTAATTTGAAAATCCCAGTTTCTTCAATTAATACAGGAAACGGTTCTCGCGATAAGAAAGCCCAAACCGAAGAATGGTTCGATTCTAAAAAATATCCAAATATCACCTTTGTTTCATCCAAGGTAGAAAAAAATGGAAGTTCTCTGTCTATCACAGGTAATTTGACAATTAAAGGTGTGACAAAAAAATACACAATTCTCGCAACTGTTGCCGAATCAGGAAATAAGATTACGTTTAAAGGCAGTTTTAAAGTGAACAGAATTGAATTTGGAGTTGGTAAGAAAAGTGATGTTGTTCCCGATCATATGAATGTCTCTTTTGTTGTACCTGCTACAAAAAAATAGTGTTTCAAAGGTTTGTGCTTTTCGGCTGCATGGTCTCAATTATATCATCTATGCTTGGTGTAAGTTACGCATATTGCTCGTACCATTTTCTCTTTGATTTTTCAAGAACACTTCCAATTTGGAAAATAGTAATTACCTATTTTTTTCTCGGCCTTTTGTTTTCAGGTTTATATTTTATGGTAAATAAGTTTTTCAACTCTTATCTTATTGTTTTAAATATTGCTGTGGTGTTCATTAGTTTTTTAAGTATTGTTTGGCCAATCATCGTGAATATTGATGAAGAATTTTCTGAAATGTTTCCAAGTTTTGCGATCCCCTTACATTTTATTTTTCCTTTATTCTGGTTGGCATTATTTACTCATTTCAATAAAAAAAACTCATGATTAAGTTAAGTTTATTATTTTTTTATGTCATTTTTCTCTTTTCTTGTTCGAAAGACAAAGTAGAATATTATCCTAACACAAATTGCAACCAAGAAGTATCTTTTAGCCAGGATATCCTTCCTTTAATTAATCAAGAATGTACGGGTTGTCATAATAATCAAAATGGGTATTCACTTACAAATTATGATAATATTTCGGCAAACTCAAAAGCTATTATTGGCGCCATGAGAGCTAATAATTATCAATTAATGCCTAAAGGAGGCCCGATGTTATCAGATTCAGTCATACAGTTGATGGAATGTTGGGTGAATCAGGGTAAACTCAATAATTAATGTTAACTTAGGTAAAAAACTTTATGAAAAAAATAATTCTACCCGTTCTATTTATCGCGATTTCAATAGCTGTTTTAGCTCTAAGAAACCGTTCCAATTTGAATATTGGATTAGGAATGTCACCTCATAATTCTGGTGGCAGTACTCCTGGAAAAACCGGAGCACCAGGAGAACAAAATTGTACGCAATGTCATTCAGGAACAACGCAAGACGGGGCACTAGAGAATAAATTAATGGTAATAGATGGCACTACGCCAATCACGAATTATGTACCCGGACAACAATATACGGTAACCTTGCAAATGACTTCTAATCCAGCAAAGAAAGGTTTTCAAGCCACCGCTTTAACTGGCACAACTTCAATGGCAGGAACCTTTACTGGACAGTCCGGGAATACAAACATAAATGGTACAATAAAAAAATATGCGAATCACACCAGCACAAGCAATACCTCAACTACAGCTCCGATATGGACTTGGACTTGGACGGCACCTGAGGCTGGTACGGGCAATGTTACTTTTTATGTTGCATCGAATAAATCAAACAACAACGGAATGACATCCGGCGATCAAATTTATTTATCACAACACATTTTCTCAGAGGCAAGCTCTGCGGAAATTGACGAAAGTTCGTTTGATCATCATTTAGTTGCAACTTGGAATGGATATACGAATTCGGTAAATACGACTTTTCATTTGGAAAAAAATGCATTTATCAGTTTGAATATTGT
>VGMK01000256.1 GCA_016866375.1 Bacteroidota bacterium | reverse complement strand
CACCATTCCCTTGGTTCCATGAGGAGGCATCAAAACCTGGTTGAATCCAATTCATTGGTGTTGCTGCTGTGGGTACTATATATCGCCAAGAAGAAGTGTCGTAAACAATTGTTTCCCAATGATCAACCTGTGCATAAACTTTTGGTGCATAAAAAAGAAGAAGTGAGATAACAAAACAGGCACGAAACACATCACAAATGTATGTTCTTTTTTCCAACTTATATTGGTTTTGACCTAGTTTGTTGCATCGACCGTATACCCTCTATTTTTTAGAAGCTCGATTACGCCGAATTCCCCTGGAAGGTGCCCGGCACCAACAGCAACAAAAGTCTTATCTTTTTTAATTAGTTTTTCAATTACAGGGATCCAATTCTTATTTCGTTGAATCAAAAAGTTTTCTATGAAGGAATCCGTTGACATTTCCGCATTGTTCATCGCTTCACTTAATCCGTTCAGATCGTCTGCCAAGTAAAGGCCAAGCATGTTATAGTATTCTGTCATTTCAGTCCCTAATGATTCCATTAACATTTTTGCTTGCTCTTCTATTGAAACTGTATTTACTGTTTTTAATTGATATTCCAGGGTTTCTAATCCGTATGAAGGAATTTTTCTTTTTTTAGCTTCTTCGTTGAAATATTGGTCAAATCCTTCTATTTTTCCTAATTGGTGTTGTAAAAGTATGGAACTGGAAAAGAAAGGTTTTAGTTTGTTTAACTTATTGAACTTCGATTTTTTCATTTTTAATGAATCGATACAGTAGCTCCGAAAGTGAATGTATTGGTCTGGTGTTAGATAGTCTTTTAAACTTTTTCCTTTGGGTAGCACCATATATTTCAACATGCCAAGTTGATCTTTTAGGGAAATATTCAAATCAATTTCAAGAGCCAACGCATTACAGCCTTCAAAAGTTGAACTCAGTGTTGGAGAGACGACGAATTTGTCTTTTGGAACCGCGTGAATGGTTCCATAGAGGTAAGATTCTTGCTGCATGCCATTGCCACTTATTTTCCATAATAACTGGCCAAAAAGTGTTGAACTTATTAAGCAACTAGATAAAAGAAGAGCAAAAAATTTCATTTATGAAATACGTGAAGTTTTTGATTTAACAAATGTAAAAATTTCTTATTTATAATTCCATTTTCGGCGTCAAAATTCGAGTGAAATGATGGCAGCGTGAAGCTCTCAACGATTTGTGCCCCATGTCGTGGAAATCGCTCAGTGGCTGCCTCAAGAACAGACAAACCGCCGCGGGGTCCGGGCGAAGTAGACGCAAGAAACAGTTTTTTACCCTCGAAAAGCAGGTTTTTTTCTATAGTTGCCCAGTCAAAAATATTTTTGAAGGCAGCGGTGTAAGACCCGTTGTATTCTGCGAAGGAAATGACTACCAGATCTACCTTTTCAATGTGCTTTATAAACTGACTGATTTTATCTGGAATACCTTCTTTTGATTTTCTTTCCGGTGAGAATATTGAAACTTCAAAATCGTTGAGATCGACTATGCATAATTCTTCGTGGGGAATTTGTTTTGCAATAAAAATAGCGAGCTGCTGATTGATGGAAGCTGTGCTATTCGACGCACCGAATGCTAAAATTTTCATACGACTATTTCAAACTAAAACACGTAAATAATTTGAATTGTTTTTAAACTTCTTTTAACTTTACAGGAAAATTTTAGTGTGAAAACAGTTGGTATTGTCATTTTATTTTTACTCTTGTCTGGCACAAATTTATTTTCACAATGCCCCGCCGGTCAAGGTGTTCTCATTGTAAATATCGTACCGGATAATTATCCAAACGAAACCTCATGGAAGGTGTTTGCCAATAATATTCAAATTGC
>VGMK01000255.1 GCA_016866375.1 Bacteroidota bacterium | reverse complement strand
CTTGAATGATAATTGTGGAGCTGCCGTCAGGCATTTTCAACATCCTTATGATTTGGGCTACTGTTCCTATCTTGTGAAGGTCATTAAATTCTGGAGACTCTTGTTCTTGGTCTCGCTGTGAAACCACACCGATAATTTTATTCCCTTTATTTGCCTCTTGAATCAATTTTATGGATTTGTCGCGACCGACAGTGATCGGAATTACAACTCCAGGAAATAATACATTGTTGCGAAGTGGTAAAATTGGCAGCTCTGCAGGGAATTTCTGTTTATTGATGTTTTCTTCCTCCTCGGCAGTTATTAATGGAATAAACTCAGCATCCGAATCAATCGCATGTACATTCAAAAAAGTTGTATTGAAAAGATCACTCATATAGTTTGTTTTGCGTCAAATTGTCAGTAAAAAAGAGGAAAGCTTATTTTTTTTTAAAAATTTTTATTGACCCTGGTATATTTCAATTGTTATGCCATAGGACTGTTCATGAAAAAATGTCTCAAATTAGGTAAGAATATTAAGACCAATTCGGAAGGTGTTGGCATGCGCTTCTACAATATCTTTTATTATTGGACTGTAGCCACCTCCCATGCTGCATACTACAGGACAATTTAATTGTTTTGCGACTTGAAATACGCTCTCATCTCGCTTCTTGCATCCATTTGAACTAATCGCAAGCTTTCCAAGTTTATCTGTTGCCAGAACATCAACACCACATTGGTACAAGATGAAATTAGGTTGAAAAATAGACAGTATTTTATCCAAATTTTTTTCGAGTAAAAATAAATAGTCTCGATCCGTAATACCATCCGCCAGTGGGATATCTAGTTTTGATTTTTCTTTCTGCATGGGGTAATTATTTTCTCCGTGCATGCTAAACGTAAATACACGATTTTCATTTTTTAGCATTGAAGCTGTCCCGTTTCCTTGGTGAACGTCGAGATCTATGATTAGAATATTATTTGCTAATTTGTTTTCAAGCAACCAATGAGAGGCAATCACTTGATCGTTGAGTAAACAAAATCCTTCACCACGATTATAAAATGCGTGGTGCGTTCCACCGGCAATATTAAATGCAATATTAGTTTTCAATGCAATTTCTGCTGCCATTCGGGTTCCTTCCATGATGGTTATTTCTCGTGTAATTAATTCAAATGAATGTTGGAAGCCAGTAACCCGTTGTTCACGCTGAGATAACTCAAGATGCTTAAGTTTGTGCCAATAGTTTGAACAATGGACATCTCTTATGAGATTTTCTGATATCCTACCAGGTTCAAAAAAATGGCAGTCTTCAACTGTGCCCTCATGCAGCAATTGCTTAGGTAATAAGTCGTATTTTTCCATCGGAAATCGATGGTTATCCGGAAGCGGATGAACATAGTTGGGGTGAAAGGCAATCATATGAGTTTCTGTACAATGCGCGAGACAGCCGGACAAATCTTTGTGTTCTGAGCTGTTAAATCTAAAATCTGAAACATATTTTTTCTGTTTGTATGCGGGTATTCACGGCAAGCCAATGGGCGCACCTCGTAAATTTGACAGGCATTTTCCATATCAAGGAATGTACAAGGAGAGGATTTTAAGACATAATCTTGGTCTTCATCGATTTTCAGAAAATTAGATATGAATTGCGTTTCTTTCATTTTTAGATGTTTCGAAATTCTTCGAATGTCGGCGTCACGAAATATCGGACTCGTGGTTTTACAACAATTAGCACAGGTGAGGCAATCCATTTTCTTAAAGATCTCCTTGTGTTCAGAATGGAATATAGCATCTAGATTTTTCGGTTTTGATTTACTCCATTTTCTAAAATGACGCTTTATTTCCTCCTCCCTCTGTTTCGCCCACAGAAGTTGATTTTTGTCCTCTT
>VGMK01000254.1 GCA_016866375.1 Bacteroidota bacterium | reverse complement strand
GATTCCACCATTTCGGGTTACCGTCAAACCAATGGTTGGGCTCGCGATCGCAAAGTATTTTTTGTCATCCGTTTCTCACAAGCGATTGAACATTATGGATTCCAGCGATATGACAAAACCACTTATAAAGGATTTTATCGCCGCTTTAATGAGAAAGTTGATTTTCCGGAGTGGGCCGGAAAGAATCTTCGAGCATTCGTAAAATTCACTGCAGATTCGAAAAAACCTTTAATGGTGAAGGTTGCTTTAAGTGCCGTAAGTTGCGAGGGAGCGATGTTGAATCTTGAAAAGGAATTGTCGCATTGGAATTTTGAGCAGGTAGCAGCAGAGGCCAATGACAAATGGAACCGAGAATTAGGTAAAATTGATGCTGAGTTACTCACAAAGGAAGATAAAATAAATTTTTACACGGCACTTTACCATACCCATCTTTCTCCAATTTTATACGAGGATGTTGATGGGAAATACCGCGGTTTGGATCAAGCCATTCATTTATCAAAGGATTTCACAAATTACACCGTTTTCTCCCTCTGGGATACATACAGAGCACTACATCCTTTATTCAATATAATACAGCAGGAACGCAATAATGACATGATTAAAAGTATGTTAGCTCATCAAGAGCAAAGTGTTCATAAGATGCTTCCTATTTGGAGTCATTACGCCAACGAAAATTGGTGCATGATTGGTTACCACGCAAGTTCTGTGATAGCAGATGCAGTTGCAAAGAATGTCGGCGATTTTGATGTAAAAAAAGCTTTGTCGGCATGTGTTAGTACGGCAAGTGTACCCTACTTTGAAGGCCTTGGGGAATACATAAAGCACCGTTTTGTGCCCGACGATTTGAGCCACTCATCGGTGTCAAAAACACTCGAATATGCATATGACGATTGGTGTATTGCTCAGATTGCAGAGCGCTTAGGTTATACTGATATTTTCAAGGAATTTAATGAACGATCGACTTATTATCTCAATGTCTATGATGCTAAAATAGGTTTCATGCGTCCTCGATTATCCAATGGGGCTTTTCGTCAAGACTTCGATCCGATGGATACACATGGTCAGGGCTTCATTGAGGGAAACGCGTGGAATTACGGACTCTATGTGCCTCAGGATTTACCCAAAATGATTGAACTTATGGGAGGAAAAAAACGGATGACTGAACATTTAGACTCTCTATTTACCATGGACATTGATGATAAATATATTGAAAAGAACGAAGATATCACCCGTGATGGGATTATTGGGAATTATGTGCATGGAAACGAACCTAGTCACCATATCCCTTACTTGTATAATTGGACGGATCGCCCTGAAAAAACGCAACAAACTGTTCGAATGATATTGGATAAAATGTATTCCTCCTCCATAGACGGATTATGCGGAAATGATGATGCTGGACAAATGAGTGCCTGGTATATTTTCAGTTCATTGGGTTTTTACCCAGTAACTCCTGGTTCTGATTCCTATGCGTTGGGCAGCCCCTTAATCGTGAATGCACAGTTAGAACTGCCTCAGGGAAAGTCACTCCGAATTACGGTAAAAAATCAGTCGCGAAAAAATGTCTTTGTCAAAGAAGTACGATGGAACAACGTAAGGGTGGATAATTACTCCCTTAATCATAATCAATTGATGCAAGGAGGAAATTTAGAATTTACCTTGAGTAAAAACCCCGTGAAGCTTAAAAATAAATGAATTAAGACCAACTATCTTGAAAATGAGAAAGGGCTTATGTAATATTTTCTGCTCACTATTTTGTTTTTAAATATCAAGTTTAGTACTTTTAATAAACAACTTATAAAAATGAACAGACAAGGCTTTTCAAATATCACGATTACAATATTGGTTTTCTTGTTATTTGGTCTACAAGGAAAATTATTTGCCCAAACGGCATCATTCACCACCTTACCGATTAGTTCTGGTGGTTCTTTGACGATTTGTCA
>VGMK01000253.1 GCA_016866375.1 Bacteroidota bacterium | reverse complement strand
CCTTGATTACATTGACCTTATATGTTGAAGATTGTTCAGGTGCAGGAATTTTTGATTCTCAGTCAGAAAATGTTAAAATTTATCCTATCCCAAGTCGCGGTGAAATTTTCGTAGAAGTCCCGATTGCGATTGTCGGCAACTCCTGGGTCATCGAAGATATGACGGGTCGTGAAGTAATGGTGGGCAAGTTTGAAAATAAGACCATGAAATTTACTTTAAAAGATCAATCAAATGGGACATACTTCATACGTATTGAAGGATATGGAGTAGAGCACCTACTGCGCATCGATTAAACGATTCTTCGATGCTTACTCGTCAAAAACCAGTGAATTATTCTTAAGAATTGCTTGTCAAAAGGAGGTTTTTTGTTCAAAAAAGCTTGGAATAATTACAAAGCGATAAAACATAACTCGAGGTAATGGGTTTAGAGAGGCGTTAAATTCTTTTTAGCACACGATTTTGATTTATGATGTCTTCATATATAATTTTGGTGAGTTTTTTTGTTCTGTGAATGCAGCAAATACTTACCGTTCTTTTTTGACCTCTGTCGATAACCAAATCGTTCGCGATGTTTCCCTTTCCGCCAAAATGGTGAAAGGATAAAATCCCCTCAGTAGAATTGATTTTTTTTGAATTTAACCAATCACAAAACCATGTTTTTCTTTCTTGAATAATTGCTGGCGTGTAAAGTGTAACAGACGACCAAATGTGTGGTAAAGTTGAGTCGTATGCTGTTAAATTTGCTTCTTTTTCGTCCCATTTCAATTCGTAGAGTAAGACTTTTCCTAGTTTCGGACAAGCATAAACCATTACCATCGTAAATGGCTCAATTCCACTAAAGTCGTAATGGGCTACATAATTTTCAGGACTTCTGTATTTATAAAAATCGAGTAAAACAAGGCCCCTACTTTTTTTATAGGTTGGCTTGACTTGGTGTTTTTCATAAGCACCATTCAAGAGGCATAGGGTATATCCTTCCTTGTCTTGTGCAATCCAAGTTCCGTTTGCTTTTGGGTCTTTTGGAAAGTATACAGCTCGATTTTCTATCACATACTTCTTTACGGGAATTGCTGCCGGTCTTAGGATATCCTCATCTCTATTCGATGTGAGGATAAATCCATTTTGATGAAGTGGTAAATACGTTACCGTGCACATCTTACTTTAATATTTCTTGAGATTTAATGTGTTGAATTGTAGACTCAGCGTAGCCAAATGTCTCGGAAAGTTTGATGTACTCAAAGTGAATCGGAATTGCCATACTGATAATCGCTAAATGATGGGTAGTGTGTTCAATATTAAAGGCAATTTCCCTATGCAAGCTGGTTTCGACATGATATGTTGTGCCATTGTAGGAGGAACTCAGTTGTAAGGGTTTATCTAATGATATTTGGTTTAGCGCATCAATGATTGTATCAATATATTCCAAAGTAAATTTTAAGTCTTGTTCAAGAACTAAATTTCTTTCCCTGTTGTCGTAGTTTACCCTATTGCCATGACAAGTAAATAAAAGGCTTTTGTAAAACTCAAGAATGTGCCTTACATGTTTACCTATTGAGGAGTTCTTTAGGGTTGTTACATTGAGTTTATAGTCATTTCCTTTAAGTTGTTTTAGGAAAGAGGAAAGGCTTAATAATTGTTTTACAGCTTCTTGAATCAGCACTTCTTTAATTTATATCAAAGTTAATTTTTTTACTCCACAGAGATGAGTTTTGTGATTCCAATAGTTATCCCATGAGAGATTAATTTAGCAAAATAAATTCCTGTTTCGTTTTCACTCCAATCGATTGTTGCTGATTTTTCTCCCTTTTCAATAAAAATCGAATTTATTTTGGCTCCAAAACAATCGACAATCTCAATGACCGAGTTCTCTGTCAATACACCAAAGTTAAAGGTGGTGGTATTACTGAAAGGATTGGGATAATTTGAAAAAGCTATTTCACTTACCAAAGTGTTATTTACACTCAATGATGAGTTA
>VGMK01000252.1 GCA_016866375.1 Bacteroidota bacterium | reverse complement strand
GACTGTTTAATCACGGCACCGCAAAATTCTTCCCCACCATTTGTGCGTAGTCCAAAAAGTTTCTCTGATACCAAATCTAAATCTTTGGTAAAGTTCAGTTGTTGTCTAATCCAATATTGTGACGAAATCCCTGAATTACCGTAATCGTACATGGCCATTTCTAAAGTAGGGGTCTCACCGTTGTATTTTAAATTCGATACTTCGTTGACAATTGACCAAATTTTAGATTTCGCTTGATCGATAAGTCCATCCATACTATTAGATGTATCAAACAAAATAACTAATTGTATTTTTCTCTTGGATAATGTTTGAGCATTCAGATTACAAACAAAGAACAGAAGAATAAGGGAGCTAAAATATTTTTTCATAAGGTGTTTTTCTCCGGTTACACCTCTACTCTATTTTAGTTCATTTTTCTATGAAACTTTTTATGGCCAGTGCATAACTGTTTAATCCAAATCCAGAAATTACGCCAACACAAACAGGACTAATCAAGGATTCATGTCGAAAATCTTCTCTTGCTGCTATGTTACTCATGTGAACTTCAACTACCGGAATATCAATTCCAGAAATACAATCTCTCAGCGCTACACTTGTATGCGTGTATCCCGCAGCATTCAAAACGATAGCATTCGCAGTTGTTTGTTGTAAAGCATTAATTAGTTCTCCTTCAACATTTGACTGAAAGTAATCTAGAGCGACAGTTGGGAATGATAATTTTAAATGTGACAAATATTCTTCGAACGAAACATTCCCATAAATTTGTGTTTCCCTTTTACCGAGTAAATTCATATTGGGGCCGTTAACTATTAGAATTTTCATTTATGTCTGTTTGGGAGCGCTATATTAAGGATTTTGTCTCGTATTTAAAAATCGAAAAAGGATTGAGTGAAAATTCAATACTTGCGTATTCAAATGATGTAGAGAAATTAAAAGAATATTGTAACGAAATTTCAAGGGTTCCAGAAACTATAAATTACAACGATTTAAAACTATTTATTGGAGAATTGTATGATTTAGGGTTGAGTGCACGCAGTCAAGCACGCATTATTTCAGGAATAAAACAATTTTTCGCCTATTTGCTGCTCGAAAATTACATTAGTTCAGACCCTAGTGAATTGCTAGAGCAACCAAAAATTGGAAGGAAATTACCAGAGGTGCTTACCATTGAAGAAATTGACACCCTAATCGCAGCAATTGATTTAAGTAAGGACGAAGGTCATCGCAATAGGGCGATTTTGGAAACATTATACAGTTGCGGTTTACGCGTAAGCGAACTTGTTAATCTCAGATTTTCAGATTTATACTTTGACGAGGGCTTTATTCGAGTCATTGGAAAAGGTAATAAAGAACGACTTGTTCCGGTGAGTACTCAAGTGGAGAAAGAAATTAAACTATACGCTGATCATATACGAAAGCATCTTTCCATCAAAAAGGGAAATGAACAAGTGGTCTTTTTAAATCGGAGAGGAAGTATGCTGACGAGGGTAATGATTTTTACCATCATTAAGCAATTAGCGAGTCAAATAGGGCTAAAAAAGAATATTTCCCCACATACCTTCAGGCACAGTTTTGCGACACATCTCATCGAAGGTGGAGCAAATCTTCGAGCAATTCAAGAGATGCTCGGTCATGAATCAATAACAACCACTGAAATATACACCCATTTAGATCAACGTTATTTGCGAGATGCTATTTTGAATTTTCATCCGAGAAATAATGAGTAAAGGACTATTTTTTAACCAATTCGAAAGGGTATTTCGATAATTTAAAAAAACTGTATGTTCACTTGTGAAATAGAAAAAATTTCTTACCTTTGCAACCGCTTTTTACATTTAACGTATTTAGATTTACTATGTCAAGAATTTGTCAATTAACGGGAAAGTCAGTGATGGTTGGAAATCACGTGTCACACTCAAACGTAAAAACCAAAAGAAGGTTTAGTCCAAATTTGGTTACCAAAAAATTTTTCATCCCGGAAGAAAATAC
>VGMK01000251.1 GCA_016866375.1 Bacteroidota bacterium | reverse complement strand
GAGTCAACTAAGGAATCGTTGAGAAAAACCTTCATGCTATCCCCCTTTAACTCAGAATTCTCTGCCCAAATTATTGGGTTGTTATGCATCAGAATCTGGTCATTTTTTACAGCATAGAAACAGCTATCAGCTTTTCCAGAAACAGAGCCATACCAAAGGAGGACATTTCTAAATGCTTTTAAGTCGCGAGTATTCAAGGTACTGTCTTTTAATAATTTTATAGTGTCTGCTTGAATAATTAGGGTATCGTTTCGAATTACTTTGGAGACTGAAGCATTTCCTGTTGCGAAGGCAAGTTTTTTTTCATCGGAAGAATATAATTGCTTTCCTCTACAAGATAAATTTTCTTTTTTGTCAATATACTTCGCATTACCTTTCGCGGAGAGCTCATTTGTCTTGCCGTTGAAATATAATGTATCTGCAAAAATCTCAAGAGAGTCTTGGTTCACCTGGGCGGATTTAAATAATTGAGCACGTTCCTTGTTGATATCGTACCAACCTTTCATGCAAAATATTTTGACACTATCGTTTTTAATGGATGTAGGTCCGAAAAAATATGCAATTTGTTTTGAGTAATTAAATTTAAGGGTATCGGTTGTCATGGTAAGATTGTCCTTCGTATACTTCACTCTCCCTCCAAAAGCCACATTTTTCGACTCCGGGTATAAATATCCTGTTTTACTGCTTATTTTTTCTGAGGAGACAATGGATTCAATTTTTCCATAATTTCGATAAATGGCGCAACCATTCTTTGCGTCGTAATCAATTGAATCAGTGGTAATTTTGTACTCAGCATCTCGCACGCGTACGTTTCCCCACAACTTGGCATATTTTATTGAGGTTTTGTAATAGAAAGAGTCGCAATACAGGTTAATATTTCCTTTTTGAACTTGAACATTCCCAAAGGCTTTTATGGTTTGTTTTTTTTCGTTATAAGCAGCTGAATCACAATACATCCGGTTTCCTCGGTATGTGAAATTGACAGTACCTAAAAGTTTATGTTCACCGGTTTTTTTATTGTATTCAATCTTTTGTGAACCGGGTAATAAAATAATGGGATACTTCTGAGAATATGAATGGGATATAAAAAAAACTGTGCCGATAAAAAGCGCAACCTTCATTATATTATTTTTGGAGTTCACTCTTTCTTGATAAGTGTTTGTTTTCTATCTGGTCCTACAGAAACAACGCTAATCGGAACATTTAATTGTTCTTCTAAATAGGAAACATAGCATTTTAGTGCCTCAGGACAATCTTTATAAGAGGACAGTTTTGTCAAATCTGTAGCCCAACCTTTTAGGCGTTTGTATACGGGTAAAACAGGTTTTTCATTCACGTCGAAAGGAAATTCGTGAACCTCGGTATTATCTATTTGGTAGTGCGTACAAACGTTTATTTCGTCAAAAATACTGAGGACATCGGATTTCATCATACATAACTCGGTAACCCCGTTAATCATAATAGCATAGCGCATTTGCACGAGGTCAATCCAACCGCACCGTCTAGGCCGACCAGTTGTTGAACCGAATTCTTTACCTTCATTGCGAATATCTTCTCCGACTTGATCATCAAGCTCGGTGGGAAAAGGGCCACTGCCAACGCGCGTGCAGTAAGCTTTAAATATGCCAATTACTTTGCCCACACGGGTTGGTGCAATTCCCAATCCAGTGCAAGTTCCTGCTGTTACGGTATTTGAAGAAGTAACGTAGGGGTATGTCCCAAAATCAATATCGAGCATGGTGCCTTGCGCACCTTCTGCCAAAACTTTCTTTCCACTTAATAGTGCTGCGTTCAGGTAATTTTCGCTATCTACCGCTGTTAATTTTCGCAGCGTATCTATTGCCTCGAACCAAGGCTGCTCCAACTCTGCGAGATTGTAAGTAAAATCTTGATGATGCTGCAAAATACCCACATGTTTTTCCACCAAGGCATCATATTTTTCTTTAAAATTTTTGGAGAAAATATCTCCCACTCGTAATCCATTACGACCTGTTTTGTCCATGTATGTTGGACCAATTCCTTTCAAGGTTGATCCAATTTTATATTTCCCTTTTGACT
>VGMK01000250.1 GCA_016866375.1 Bacteroidota bacterium | reverse complement strand
TCATAGAGTATCATACCGGTAGCCACACCGACATTTAACGAAGAAACGCCACCCTCCATTGGTATTTTTGCACGAACATCGGCTAAATTCAATAAATCTTGTGTGATACCGTTTTCTTCTGAACCCACAATGATGGCTATATTTCCCCTTAAATTTACCTGATAAAGCGGGACACTCGATTTTTCAGAGCAGGCAATAAGTCTCAAACCGCTCTGTTGCATGTAAAACAGGGAATTTTTAAGTTGGTCAGTCTTACAAACTATTATATTATTCAGGGCACCAGCTGATGCTTTCATTGCATCTGATGAGACCAAAGCAGATCCTGAGGAGGGAATTAAAATGGCGTCAACCCCCTGACAGGCCGCTGTTCGCGCAATTGCACCAAAATTACGAACATCGGTAATTCGATCTAAAACCAAAATACACGGTTTTTTTCCTTCCTCTAAAAGTTTATCTATTAATTCCTCAATCACATGGTAAGAAATTGGTGGCACAAATGCTACAATCCCTTGATGATTGCCATTTGTTAAAGAGTTTATTTTTTGAGCAGGCACAAATTGCAATTGATAATTTTTACCATGCAACGCCTCTTTCAAACTTGTAAATGTTTCCTTCTGAATTCCTTTTTGAATAAATATCTTGTTGAGTTCTTTTCCTGCTTTAACGGCTTCAATTACGGAATGTAAACCATAAATGATATCCGTTCGCTCCTTGCGCTGAAACTCTTTTTTAGTTTCTTTCATGTTTCAAATATAACTTCTAAATCTACAGTGCCTTCTAGCGTTTTTGCCACTGGACACGCTCGGCCTGCTTGAATAACTTTACTTTTTATTTTCTCGTCCCATTCATTATTCGCTAAAGAAATTCTGACCTCAATTTTATCAATTTTTCTTGGATTGGTTCCCATTATTTTTGAAACGGTAGCTTCTGCATTTTTGAATACAATGTTATGTTGTTGACAATAGATACCCATTATGGTGAAAATACACGATGCTAGTGACGTGGCCATTAAATCTGTTGGGGAGAAAGATTCACCTCTTCCGTGATTATCAATTGGCGCATCAGTTATAATCGTTTGGCCTGACGATATGTGTCTGCAGGAAGTGCGAAGATTCCCAAGATAGCTTACTTTTGAAATACTCATACATGTAAAGTTAGACCATTTAATTAAGCGGAAGATCCTTATTATGTAAAAATTCATTTTCTATGCAACTTGGGAGGTATTAATTTCGTTTCATAGTCGTGAAATGGATAATTAGTTCGGCTTTAATACTTTTATTAGGTAGCGCTCAGTCCCAAGCAATTCCTTGTCCTTATATAAATGCCGGTCCCGATCAAAATGCGGACTGTTCCTCAAGCCAAGGTTGTTCAAATTTAGTAGCAACGTTTTTGGATATTCGAGAAACCTCGAGCTACACTGTAGAAACATTACCACATAATACGCCTATAGCGTACAATGAGCCGGGAGGAACTCCTGTTTCATTGAATATTGATGATGTTTGGAGCGGGGTACTGAATTTACCTTTTACATTTTGTTTTTATGGACAGACTTATAACCAACTCCTTATCGGTTCAAATGGGAATTTAAATTTTAATTTAGGAAGTGCTTCTGGTTATTGCCCTTGGGAGTTTACAGCGAATTGCCCTTCTCCAAATCTTGTAACTATGGGCAATATTTATGGTGTTTATCATGATATTGATCCAAGTGTTTGCGGATATATCAATTACTACATTGTAGGGGCGGCTCCCTGTCGCCAGTTTATTGTGTCTTATGATATTATATGTCAATTTAGCTGTACATCAATCACAAGTCGTCATATGATTGTGTTAAACGAAACAACGAACTACATTGATGTCTACGTGGAATCAAAACCTTTGTGTTTAAATTGGAACGGTGGCCGTGCAATTATCGGATTACAAAATAGTGCAGGTACAAGCGGAATAACTGCACCAGGCCGGAATTCAAATCCAACCTGGACTGTAACTACACCTGAGGCATGGAGATTCAAACCATCCGGTACGGAATTGTATTCACTTGAGTGGTTTCAAGGGGCAACATCTT
>VGMK01000249.1 GCA_016866375.1 Bacteroidota bacterium | reverse complement strand
TGCAGTTTACAAAAAAAGAGCCTGTTAAAAAAATACTCGAAGAATTTACAAAAGTAGAGTCTTTTGATCTAAAGTCTGACACCATTCTCATTGGCGATGATTTTAACGGGTTTGATTATCAATTAGCTAAGTGTTGCAATCCTATACCTGGAGATAAAGTTTTTGGTTTTATTACGGTTGGAGACGGCATTAAAATACACCGGTTTAACTGCCCAAATGCCGTTCACTTAATGTCAAAAATGGCCTATCGATTCATTAAGGCAAAATGGAAATCTGATAAGATGATTGAACGCGTGGCAGCGATTAAAATTATTGGGATTGATCAAATGGGTCTCGTTAATAGACTTACAGATATCATATCAAAACAAGAAAACGTCAATATGAAAAGTATTTCTTTTGAAACCGAAGATGGGGTATTCGAGGGAAAACTTAAAGTTATGGTCTACGACACCGAACACCTTGAACAATTAATTCGGAAGTTTGAAGCTCTAGAAGGCGTTCAGCGTGTTTCACGCTGGGATACCGAGGAGGAAATTCAATGATTTTTAGCCCCTCAATTATTCCATTTTTAAATCATTCATTCTACGTATCTTTGCTCAACAATTGAAAAGATGGCACAACAAAAACTTGCATCGCGGGAAGAGGATTACTCTAAATGGTACAATGAGTTGGTTTATCGTGCGGATTTAGCTGAACATTCCGATGTAAGAGGTTGCATGGTAATTAAACCCTACGGCTATGCTATTTGGGAAAAAATGAGGGATGTATTGGATGCCAAATTTAAAGAAACGGGTCATTCAAATGCTTATTTTCCCTTATTTATCCCCAAGTCTTACCTTAGCAAAGAGGCCAGTCACGTTGACGGTTTTGCCAAGGAGTGCGCTGTGGTTACCCATTACCGATTGAAGAATGCGGAAGATGGAAGTGGAGTAGTGGTTGACCCTACTGCAAAATTGGAAGAGGAATTAATTGTTCGTCCAACCTCGGAGACCATCATTTGGAACTCCTATAAAAACTGGATTCAATCGTACCGAGATTTACCAATCTTAATTAACCAATGGGCGAATGTAGTTCGTTGGGAGATGCGTACCCGTCTTTTTCTTAGAACTGCTGAATTTTTATGGCAGGAGGGTCATACTGCTCACGGGACGAAACAAGAAGCAATCGAGGAAGCAGAACGCATGTTAGATGTTTATGCAGATTTCGCAGAAAACTACATGGCAATGCCTGTAATTAAAGGACGAAAATCAGAATCGGAACGTTTTGCTGGTGCGGAAGACACATTGTGTATAGAGGCGCTCATGCAAGATGGTAAAGCGTTGCAAGCAGGAACCTCACATTTTTTAGGGCAGAATTTCGCGAAAGCTTTTGAAGTGAAATATACCGATAAGGAAGGAAAGCAGGAATTTGTGTGGGCTACTTCTTGGGGTGTTTCCACACGTTTGATGGGAGCACTGATTATGACTCATTCCGATGACGAAGGCCTTGTTTTACCTCCGGCTTTGGCACCAATTCAAGTGGTAGCTGTTCCTATTCATAGAAACGAGGAGGAGTTGAATGCTATTACGGAGAAGATGAGGGCATTGGAACAAAAACTAAAGGTGCGTGGTATTTCCTTTAAGTATGATCACGATGACAATAAACGTCCGGGATGGAAGTTCGCAGAATATGAGGCAAAGGGTGTTCCGGTGAGAATCGCAATGGGTCCTCGTGATTTAGAAAACGGAAAAGCAGAAATTGCTCGTCGGGATACTAAAGAAAAGTTTTCTGTTGATTTTGAAGGATTAGATCAATACATTGAGCATTTATTAGCGGAGATTCAACAAAATCTTTTGGATAAAGCAAAGTCCTTTCGCGCTAAGAATTATAAAAAAGTAGATTCTTACGAGCAATTCAAAAAGGAAATTGAAAAGGGTGGGTTTTTCTTGTGTCACTGGGACGGAACAAAAGAAACGGAAGCCAAAATCAAGGAAGAAACTCAAGCCACTATTCGTTGTATTACACTGGATCAAGAAGCCGAAAATGGAGCTTGTATGGTAACAGGTAAACCTTCAACTGGTCGCGTGAT
>VGMK01000248.1 GCA_016866375.1 Bacteroidota bacterium | reverse complement strand
TATAAATATTGAAACGTCGGGTCTTTCTGATATGGATAAAAATTTACTACTAATTTTCCCTAACCCTAGTTCAGGAATTTTGAATGTACAATCCAATGAAAAAATTGAGAGCATTGAAGTTTTCGACCTTTACGGTAAGTCAATGGTTCAATTTGATTCAATTACCAACAACGCTCAAATTGATTTAGGTCGTTTAGCCAGTGGTAATTACATTCTCCTGGCCAAATTTGCCACAGGAACGGTACAACGAAAAATCAGTATCCATTAATATTTCGTTTTGAATAATTAGGAGAAAGGGCAACGAATTTAAAAATATCGAAAGCATCTTTTCTGAGCAATAAACATAAAAAAAGCTGTCATCGACAGCTTTTTTATTAATTCTATTAAATTCTTATTTATTCAGGTGACGACCGTAACGGTTTTTAAATTTATCAATTCTTCCAGCTGTATCCACAAACTGAGCAATTCCGGTGAAGAATGGATGCGATTTGTGCGAAATATCAAGTTTAACGAGAGGATATTCGTTACCGTCTTCCCAGGTGATGGTTTCTTTTGTTGCTGCACAAGAAGGGCAAATAAAGGAATAATCGTTAGACATATCCTTGAATACTACCAACCTGTAATCTTCCGGGTGAATATCTTTTTTCATGATAAAACTATTTCAAAAATGGAAGGCAAATTTAAGTATTTCTTTTGAAAATACAAGTTAAAATTCATTTTGATTGTCATTTTTTACCCAATTTAAACATTAGATAGGTGAAAACTATTGAATTAATTGAATTTTAGTGCCATTCTCCGTAGTATTTTCACTATCTAGGAAAACCATGAAGTTTAATAAGCCTCATTTGCTAGCATCATTTTGCGCCCAATTTGGATTTGATTTTATAGGTGACCCAAATCATGTGATCAGCGGAATCAACGAAATTCATATGGTAGAACACGGGGATATCGTTTTTGTTGACCATCCAAAGTATTATGATAAAGCGTTGAAATCTGCGGCAACCACCATCATCATTGACAGTATCGTAGCTTGTCCGGAAGGTAAAGCTCTGATAATACACGAAAAACCTTTCGATGCGTTTAATCGTATAACACGTCATTACATGCCGGAGGGAAGTCCAAAAAACACTCCTATACAAGACATTCATGAAAGTGCAATTCTTTATCCAAACGTTTACCTTGGCAATAATATACGTATTGGTAAAAATGTAGTTTTACATGCGGGGGTTGTTATCTTGGATAATGTTACGATTAACGAGGATGTTGTCATAGGCGCGAATACTGTGATAGGTCATTATGCATTTTATTACAAGAAAAAAAATGACACTTACGAAAGAATGCATACCTGTGGTGGCGTTCTTATTGAATCAAACGTTGAAATTGGTGCCTTGTGTTCAATTGATGCCGGCGTAACAGGAATAACAAAAATTGGGCGCGGCACTAAAATCGATAACCAGGTCCAAATTGGTCACGATACGCAAATTGGAGAAGATTGCCTTTTTGCAGCTGGCGTCGGAGTTGCTGGGTGTGTCAAAATTGCCAAAAAGGTAACCTTTTGGGGACAAGTGGGTTGCGCAAGTGCTTTGAGTATTGGGGAGGGAGTCACAGTTTTAGCTCAATCCGGTATATCTAAGGACTTGGAATCGGGCAAAACTTATTTTGGAAGCCCATGCGCAGAGGTAAAAGAGAAGTTTAAAGAAATGGCCGCGTTGCGAATGCTTCCAGAGTTTTTAAAAGGAACCAGGTGATAATTTCCAAGAAAAAAGATGTGCACTATCAATTAGAGCTTAAAGACCATAAGCTCAATTCTTTATTGGAAATTACGAATGCTATCAACTTAAATTTAGCCACTGATAAATTGTTGAAGATTTACGCGTTCATATTGAAAGAACAGTTGGGTTTCAGAAAATTTGTTTTACTCCACGCAAATGAAAATTGGGATTGTATTGTCAAAGTGGGCTTTCGAGGGAAATTAGATTTTCAATTGATTCAAGAACACCTCAGTAAAATTCGAGAAGTGACTTTGGTAGAAAGTTCGAACTATTCTTTGTTACAAGAGTTTCAAGCAGTAATTC
>VGMK01000247.1 GCA_016866375.1 Bacteroidota bacterium | reverse complement strand
TTATCAGCAATGCTTTGCAACTTAATTATACTTCCTTCAATCTTGCTAACACTAAACAGATGGATGTTGTCCAAGTCATTCAATGAGCCTTATTTCGATGCTTATGACCAGCAAAGCGATATCGACTGGAATGAACTTCAATTAAGCACAGACAAAGATGAGGAGTCTGAAAAAAAAGAGATAGAATGAAAGGAATTATTCTCGCCGGTGGATCTGGTACGCGTTTACATCCGCTAACATTAGCTATGAGTAAACAATTAGTACCTGTTTATGATAAACCCATGATTTATTACCCTCTTTCTATCCTCATGAGTGCTGGCATTAGAGATATTCTTATTATTTCAACTCCGACTGACCTACCGAACTTCCAGAAACTTTTAGGGGATGGTTCAAATTTAGGTTGTTCTTTTTCATATGCTGTTCAGGACGTTCCTAACGGTTTAGCCCAAGCTTTTGTAATCGGAGAAAAGTTTATTGGCAAAGATAAAGTTGCATTGATTTTGGGAGACAATATTTTTTATGGAGCTGGAATGGATTTACTCTTAAAAGAGAACAACGATCCAACAGGTGGAGTTGTTTATGCCTACCACGTAAGTGATCCTGAACGATATGGTGTTGTTGAGTTTGATGAGGAAATGAAGGCTGTTTCAATTGAAGAAAAGCCAAAACATCCCAAATCAAACTTTGCGGTTCCTGGATTGTATTTTTATGACAATTCAGTAGTAGAAATTGCAAAAAATCTTGAACCTTCTGCGCGGGGTGAATATGAAATCACAGATATTAATGCGGAATACCTAAGACTGGGAAAGCTAAAAGTGGCAGTTTTAGATCGGGGTACAGCATGGTTGGATACCGGAACGTTTATGTCATTAATGCAAGCCAGTCAATTCGTTCAGGTTATTGAAGAACGCCAAGGATTGAAAATCGGATGTATCGAGGAGGTTGCCTATCGAAACGGCTTTATTTCGAAGGACCAACTCAAACACATTGCACAACCACTAGTGAAAAGTGGTTATGGTTACTATCTCCTAAATCTGATTAAGCGTAAATGACCTCAATATCTAATTATATTTCGCAAATAGAATCTGAACTTAGGGATACTAAATTTCCGAAGAATCCAGCTAATTTGTATGATCCGTTGCGTTATTTTTTTGATTTAGGAGGAAAGAGGCTACGCCCAGCTCTCACTTTGATGACTGCTGAGAATTTCGGATCCAAAGGTAAAAGTGCGCTGCATGCGGCAATGGCTATTGAATTGTTTCATAACTTTTCGCTGATTCACGACGATATCATGGATGAAGCACCATTTCGCAGAGGAAAGGAAACCGTTCACACGAAATGGAACAATCACATTGCCATTTTATCGGGTGACGTTTTGTTTGTAAAAGCTTTCGAATCACTCGCAAAATGCGAAGCAAAATACCTTTCTGATCTACTTAACTTATTCAACAAAACAGCTACTGAAGTGTGTGAAGGACAGCAAATGGACATGGACTTTGAAACACGTGAAACAGTAACGGAGGATGAATACATCGAAATGATTCGATTGAAAACGAGTGTTCTTCTTGGTTGCGCTATTCAATTTGGTGCTATTGTTTCAGAACTTGACTCGCAATTTCAAAAAGATTTGTATGATTTTGGTCAATACATCGGAATCGCCTTTCAAATTAAAGATGATCTGCTCGATCTTTATGGTGATCCTGAAAAAGTAGGAAAACAACTAGGTGGCGACGTCATATGTGGTAAAAAAACAATGCTAAGTATAAAAGCAAGGGAATATGGGTGCACCACAGACCAGATTCATCCCGTGTCATCTGCTGAATCACTTGTCGCACGCGCTCAAGAGGAATTTTTTAAGTGTGGCGCAAAAGAGTATGTGGAGGATCGCATGGTTTATTATTACAAAAAAGCTTTAAATTGTCTCTCTCGCTTGCCAAGTGAACAAAGAAAAGTATTTGAGGATTTTTCCGCTTATCTCATTTACAGAATTCATTAATAAATTCAATCGTTTGCCATTCAAAAATATATTACTAAATTTGGTGACTTAAAAATTAAAAATATGAGAAAAATTTATGTACTAACTGGCCTACTTATTTGCACCTCTTTTGTGTTTGCGCAAAAAAACAACGTAAAAAAGTATGCTAAAGAGAAGGATGTTTCAGTCATTAAAA
>VGMK01000246.1 GCA_016866375.1 Bacteroidota bacterium | reverse complement strand
GACTTTTTAAAGAGTTAGGTCTATTTTTAGCAATAATTTGATTTTTCCAATTAATGACGTTCTCAATTATTTTCATGCCACTTTCAGTCATAATGGATTCCGGGTGAAATTGAACACCCAAAAATTTATCCTCCATACTTTCCAATGCCATCGGCACATCAACCTCTGACTTTGCCATCACGTACTTCTCATCCAAGTTACACACTTTCCAACTATGGTAGAGTCCAACTTTTGAGTAATCCTCAATGCCTCGAAAGAGAAAACTCTTGGGAGAAATACCTCTTAAGCGAGTACTTACTCCATGCATCACCTTGTCCTGATTTTCCAATTTTCCTCCTTTAAACAAGGCAAGTGCTTGAAAACCTAAACAAACACCAAACAGAGGAACGTCGTTCAGTTGACAATATTCAATGCACTCGAACATATTTACTTTCTCAGCCGGAAGCCCAGGACCTGGGGATAGTACAACAAGCGAATAATTTGACAGGGACCCAATGATTAAATGGTCGTGAAACACAATTTCTACCTTCTCCCCTCCGTTTTCAAAATAATGTGCGAGGTTATAGGTAAAAGAATCATAAAAATCTACGACCAAAACCATTGCTTACTTAAAAATTGGTTACTTTGCAAATGTAGAACAAATAAACTTTTGAGATGAAAAAAGCCATTTCTATACCCAATGCGCCACCTCCTGTTGGTCCTTACAGTCAAGCAATTTTATCTGGAAACATGTTATTTGTGAGTGGACAAGTGCCGCTTAATCCAGCGAACGGTAAACTGGTTAATGATTCAATAGAAGCTGCCACGCATCAGGTGATGCAAAATATTCATTCACTATTGTCTGCAGCGGGATTTCAATGGAATGATGTCGTGAAATGCAGCATCTTTTTACAAAATCTAAACGATTTTAGTGCAGTGAATACTATTTATGCCTCTTATTTCGATGAAATTCCACCGGCAAGGGAAACCGTCGAGGTAGCACGTTTACCCTTAAATGTTCAAATTGAAATTTCGTGTATTGCGATTAAATCCAAATAAAAGGTGAAAGAAGAGAAGAAAGTAGATGTCACTATCATCATTGTAAATTATAATGTCTGCTATTTTCTAGAACAATGTCTTAGTTCGGTTGAGGCATCAATTGGAAACCTGACGAAAGAGGTATTTGTTGTTGATAATAACAGTGTAGACGACTCAATGTCCATGGTTTCGGTAAAGTTTCCATGGGTTAAACGAATCGAAAATAAGGAAAATGTCGGTTTTTCAAAAGCAAATAATCAAGCGATTAAAGAGGCATCGGGAAGATATATTCTTTTGTTAAACCCTGATACTGTTGTGGAACACGATACACTTTTTAAGTGCACTGAATTTATGGATTCCCGACCTGTTGCAGGTGGACTTGGTGTCAGAATGCTCGATGGAAAGGGAAACTTTTTACCAGAATCGAAAAGAGGTTTACCCTCCCCTAAAGTGGCTTTCTTCAAAATTTTTGGTTTATCCCGATTTTTCAAAAAATCAAAAAAATTCAACTATTACCATTTAGGTCATCTCAGCGAATTTGAAACCAATAAAATTGATGTTTTGAGCGGTGCTTTTATGTTTATGAGAAAAGAAGCCCTTGATAAAGTTGGTTTATTGGATGAAGCTTTTTTCATGTACGGAGAAGATATTGACCTTTCGTATCGCCTCAAGAAGGGAGGATATGACAACTACTATTTTCCGGAAACAAAAATTATTCATTATAAGGGAGAAAGCACCAAAAAAAGCTCCGTGAATTACGTCTTCGTTTTTTACAAAGCGATGATAATTTTCGCCAAAAAACATTTCTCTCAAAAAAACGCGAGTATTTTTTCATTGGCCATACACACGGCAATATACCTTCGTGGAAGCATAGCTTTATTGACTCGACTCATTAAACAAATTACTTTACCACTTCTTGATTTCACCTTAACATTGACTGGTCTAATTTTATTGACGCATCAGTGGAAAATTCGCGATATTCATTTCACAGAAACTGCCTACCAAATTCAAATTCCCCTCTATGCAGGAATGTGGGTAGCATTTTCATATTTATTGGGGCTTTACGACAAAGGCGCTAGCAGAGGAGTCATCTGGAAAAGCGGTTTTGTAGGAACTTTGTTTATTCTTGTAGTCTATGCGCTTTTACCCAAAGAATACCAATTTTCTCGCTTATTCATTTTGATCGG
>VGMK01000245.1 GCA_016866375.1 Bacteroidota bacterium | reverse complement strand
CTGCCGTTCAATTAACCACTGAACCGCCACTTTCGCTGAGCCCATGTTAGCGGTAGTTTTTCTTTTCATTTGATGCTTGCCAAGTCAATATTCGATGGAATTCCTTGCGGAAACCTTGCAAACATTCTCAACTTTTCATAGGACATATCTTTGTCGCTATATTTAAAAGCATTTTCTCCCGATGCTGTCACCGAAATCGTAACAATAAGATTTGCGGGTGCGGTAAATTTTAGAAACGAGCCGTGTGCAATAGTTGCTAATGTAAAGACAGGTATAGTCCACCCATAATGTTTTTGTTTGGCATGCCTTAGTTTAAAGTGTTTAATTTCACTGATGGGGATTGTTAGACACTTTTTTGTCTGCTCTGTCAATACTACAATTTTATTACTGTCAATAGCAATTAATTCGCCATCAATAGCAATTAATTCGCCATCAATATTGGATGCCGTCTTGTGGATTATTTTAATGTATGAACCATATTCATTAACATCAATTTTGTCCGATGAAGGCAAGTATCTTGGCGATGTGCAACTGCTGAAAAATATTATCAACAATCCGATAAGGGCGATATTAGTTTTCATAGTATGAGAATGTTTTAGTGTCAATTTTTGAATTCCAAAATTCTTGTTCTATTGTGGCCTCATATTGCTTGTAATTTTTCGCTTCTTCACGGAGATATTTTTTAGGATTGTCCACCATTTGTTTAAGTTTCAGCAAGTCTTTATCCTTTATCCAATGTTCTCGCATCCATTCCAGATAATACCCTTTGGAATAAAGGAATAATTCATAATCAGTATTTGTACTTGGAAGCGTAAAATGGAATTTATATTCGCTACCAGGCATTGAGAGTAAGTATTTATCTGGAGAGTTAATTTCGCCTAAAGCTGTATTATCCAACTTTCCTTTATTGAATATGGTTGTGGGAGAAATTTCAATGGGGGTGACTTGCTTCTTAATATTTGTAAGGGAAGCATAATCCATACGCCACAAACCCTTATTTAAAACAAGTTTGATTTTAATATTTGAATTGGATTGTATGTTTTGTAAAGGGATGAATTGTCTGTTAATTGCAATGGGACCTGTTTCGTAAAATCCATTTTGAAACTCCCAGTTATTTTTTTGTTCGCTCCAAGTGTAAATATCAATGTTGCCAAGCTCCTTCTTTATTCCATTTTTCAATTTATCTTTTGTGTCCTTGTTTGTTTCCATTTTCGCAAAAATATCTCCAACTTCATCTCCCATATAACCCATTGCACTATAGATAAAATAAGTTGTCATCATTGTTTGTCGGAAATTTAAAATTAGTCCAAGTTTATCTGTACTTTTAACATTGTCAAAGGTTAAGTAAATTTCTTCTTTGCTACTCAAGTTGTTTGCATCTGAAAGAGAAAATCTTTCTTGTCTATCTTGGTTCTTTAAAAGAGTTGTAATATCTCCTTCATCGGCTTTTGCTAATGACAGTGAATAATTGTTTTCGCAGAGGTAAAAGTCATTGGTTGGTGATTGGTATACCCGCTCTTCGTTATCAAGCGGATAAGCAAGGATTTTTACATCTTTAACACAATGAGTTTCCAAAGCTTCATTTTTCATTGTGATTGAAAAAATATTATTTGTTATACTATGGTGATTTAGTGCATCAATGTCATAATATTCCATTGACGGTGAAATAGCATTAGAAAACCCTTCTGCATCGGCATAATGGAAATTATCGTTTTCATTGATGTAAAATGTAGGACAAGAGCCGAAACAAGCTTTAGGATTTGTAAGGCAAATAAGTCCTACGACCACATCAAGACCAGCCATTAAACTTAATGCTGTAATTCTGCCAGCCTCAGGATTTAAAATTTTTACATTGGTCTCAAAAATTGCAACACTGTCAATCTGGATATTGATTGAACCTTGAAATATCTGTTTTCGATTAAAATCATATTGTGTCCCATTGCCGCAAACAATATTCAAGGTCGTGTCAATTTTCCAACTGTCCTTTAATATACAAACATCACCGTTTTTCAAATGAGCTTTCAAAAAAGGTTTTGTCTGCAAGTCTTTTGTCTCGTGAATTAAACTGTTTGCGTCTTTGTAATTTGAACGAAAGTAATAGGTCTTACAAGCTTGTATTGCGAAAATTACGGCTGTTATTGTCAGAATGTAAAGGATGTTTTTTTTCATTGTCTGTCTTAGTTATGTCTTTGTAAAATTACCGCTAACG
>VGMK01000244.1 GCA_016866375.1 Bacteroidota bacterium | reverse complement strand
CGCAAATGGTTTTAAATCAAGAGGGTCAGGCATTTACGGATGTTCCCTTTTTCAATGCCACATTTGTTCGTGCAAGTGGCTTGAAATCCATGGAGGGCAAAGTTTCGATTAAAAAACCAGGAGATATAATTAGAGAAAGTAAAGACATCTATAGAATTGAATTTGATAGCTTGGGTAAAGTAACCAAAATAATGGAAACGAAAACTCAAAATGTCAAGAAGGATACTGTTTACCAGTCTTTTCAGTACGATAAAAATGGCAAATTATTGTGCCTCGGAAAATATGAATTCGGTGGATTGACTGCAAATTACATGATTTTTGACGCGGAAGGTAAATTAGTCAAGCTGGAACAAAGAAAGGACATTCTTAGCAAAAATGGAGAAGTGGAAAAAACGGTCCTTGTAAATACGGAATCATACACCTATCAAAAATTGCCTTTTGGGGAAAAGAAAATTTTTCTGAACAGCTACAATTTGCCATATATGGAAGAAACAGAGGATCGAAATACAGATGGCTACCTGATTTTGCGTACTCAACGATTGAAAATGTCAGATGCCCAGCAAATAAAAAAATACGATTACAATGACAAAGGCCTGCTGAGATCCATTGCCGTACATTACAATAACTCGGAGAAACCAATAGAGGAACAATTTTTTCGCTACGATGAACTGGGAAATTTGATCGAAAAGCATTCCTACAAGTCAGGAGTTTTTGTCGAAGATTTGCAGTTGATATATGATCCAAAAACAGCATGTATAGCATCATTTATCCAATTGAATAAATTATCAGGGGTAATGAAAATTGTTACATTGAATGACTTGGTTTTTTTTTGATTTCAGCTGTTTCACGGTAAATATCGCAATGAATAGAACGCTTCACTTAAAATAAATGAAGATTTACACATTTGTGAATCTTGTTTTAATTGACTTTTTTTCAGACTTTTGGCATAATTTTTAGGTTTTCGCCATTCAAATTTTAACGATATGAAAAATCTTTACCTCTCTATAGTAGTTTTAGCTTCTTTCTTTTTTTCTTTTAGCCAAAATGTTCGCGTCGATTATGACAACTCATCCAAATGGTTTCTGGGCTTGAATGGAGGTGGAACCTGGCACTCAACAGATGTGAAATATCGATTGGCTGGCGGATGGGGTCTAACCTTGGGTAAAACCTACAATTACAACTACGGAAGATTTTTATCGTTTGATATACGAGGAAGGTACTTAAATGGAAATTGGTATGGTCAGGACAAAGATTCCACGGCGCTGAGTGGTTTAACGACGGAAAATCCGCTTTATCAATATCAAACTACTCCAGGTTACACATACCACAACTTTAAATCTAACGTCCATCGTTTGGCAATTGAACTTGCAATTCATTTAAATGCAATTACACAACGTACAGGATGGGATCCCTACATCTTTGGAGGTGTTGGCCTGACCTGGAACCAAACGAGCGGGAACTTAACGGATTCAAGTGAAACAATGGATGGAGCAAATCCTTATGCATACGGACCGAATGGCACGGAAGGAATTAATTTTGATGATAGTTACGAAACTTATTTAGACGGTTATAGTCCCGATAAGTACAACGTTACTTTTATGCCTTCTCTGGGTTTTGGATTAGGGTACCATATTGGCAAAAGAACCACTTTTGGTATTGAACATAAAACTACATTCACCCAAAAAGATGTCTTTGATGCAGTTCAATCAGAGATAGTCAGACCAAAAATGGACCTGTACCACTACACTTCACTCTATCTTCAATTTCGGTTTTGGGGACGAAACAGCTCGGAAAATAACACCACCCCCTCAAATGTAAACAATGATTTTAATTCAAATTGCCCAGAACCAGAGATTATAAGTGCTTATCAAAATACCATGACGGTTACTAACCCTTCATTTAATTTAGATTTCATGGTTCAAGGGGTAAATTCTTACAATGCCATTGAAATCCTGAATGGCAATAACACTCCCATTTTGTTTAATTATAATGCAAGTACTTCTCGGGTGACAGCTCAAACAACCTTGAACTCGGGATTAAATCAGTTTAGAATAACGGTCAAAAACAGATGTGGTTCGGCAAGCAAATTAATCTCGGTCATCTACAAGCCTTGCAATATGCCTTCAGGGAGTTTCATTAGTCCGTCTTCAGGAAATACGAAAGTAACCAATCCCGCATACTTGTTCAGTGCTATTGTTTATTCAGTGAATAACAAGTCAAGTGTAAA
>VGMK01000243.1 GCA_016866375.1 Bacteroidota bacterium | reverse complement strand
AAAATACGATAGTTGTAGTTGCAGAAAATGAATGCGGAAATACCTCGAAAACCCATAACGTTTCATTCAACGAGCCATGTAATCCTCCTTCAATATCTTTTATAAACCTCCCCCCTTCAGGAAGTTCGATAAATGCCAATTACATACAATTGAATGCTCAAATTGAAAATTACACTGCCAATACGGTAGTCGTCGTAACGGTAAATGGGAATGTTACACAAAACTATCAAAATGTAAACGGTGCTCTATCCGGAAATATAAATCTGCCCAATGTGCCGCTCGTTATACAAATTTCAGCATCAAATCAATGTGGTAACGCCAGTGAAAGTTATAGCATAAGCAAATGTAAAGCCGCAACTTTTACATTAATTGCTCCCGGCTCGAATAATTTTACCACATCCAATGCCTCTGAAAATTTAATTTTCAATGTCTCAAATGTGAGTAATATCAATCAAGTGCAAATTACGAATAATGGTCAAGTGTTGCCCAATGTTTCCTTCAACGGATCTCAAGTTCAGTCGCTTATACAATTAGCTTCAGGCCAAAATATAATTAATATTACAATCAATAATAACTGTAATTTAATAAACGAAAGTATTACCATAATTTACAATCAAGTCAATACCAACGGTGAAAATAATCTTGTACCGAATAATTCAAACCTGCTCAACAACGGCAGTTCAATTGGAAATGGAAATTCCAATGGGGCCGGAACTAACAACTCAAGCAACGGTAATGCAGGGGGCACCATAAAACCTAAACCTCAAGGTAATGTAAATAAAACTCCTCAACAAAATCCAACCAATCCTCCGAAACCTAAGCCTCAAGGTAATGTAAACAAAACCCCTCAACAACCTCCAACCAATTCAAAATCAACCGAGAATGTGAATAATCCGCCCAAGGAGTCTGATCCGGAAAAAAAGACGGGGTCAAAAACGATCAATCCAAAGCCCGGAATTGATAAAACAAAAACGCCTAACACGGGTAAGGAGAAACAAAAGGAAGAACAAAACAATCCACCACAAAATGAAAAAACTGAACCAAAGAGTAATACCAATGGAAAAGGAGGAGGAAAATAACTTGCCTGAGCGACACTATTTAATTATTTTTTTTCTTTAATTCTTCATATCTTCGCACTCTTAAAAATTGAGTTATGGCGATTATAGGGAAAATCCGGTCGAAATCAGGTTGGATTGTATCAATTTTAGGCTTGGCATTATTGGCTTTTACCTTTGATGTATGGAAAGACCTCTTACCAACCTCCTGTAATAAAAAAATGGGTATGATTGCAGGGACAGTTAATGGAGAAGATGTTGATATGGAGAAGTTTGAGGCCTTGAGACGATATCAGGACATACGTTACCGATTTATTACAGGACTATTTATAGGTAAAGCTCAATCCCCTGTGGGTAAAGAGGCAGAATTCTGGTATGACGAAGCCTGGAGAAGGTTCACAGACTCTATTGTGTTAGCGAAAGAATTTGAAGCGCTTGGGATTCATGTTTCTGAAAAGGAATTGAATGCATATTTCAATGCGACCAATGGTTTTAAAGGCTTACCGGATTTAGTAAGCTTAGAAGGAAATCCTCAACGCAACGGTCAACCTCAACAGATAATTCCTTCCGTTTTTAAAGATTATTCCACTGGAACATATACCCAACAGTCGATTGCTCAAGGCAAAGATTCAATTAAAAATTGGAAAGCCAACGATGAAAAGTTTTGGGAGATTGTTGAGAATGATTACAAACAATTTCGTGCGAGAGAGAAATACATGCAACTATTGACGCAAGGTATTTACACCACAAAAATTGAGTTAGAAGATAGAGTTGAATCCAAGTCGACAACGAAAAACATCTCCTATCTCGTGAAAAAATTCGACGAAATTCCCAATGAGCAAGTGAAACCAAGTGAAAGTGAATTAAAAGCTTATTATGAACTTCATAAGAATGATGTGAAGTATAGCGTACTTAAAGCCAGTAGAGAGATTCGTTATGTTGCCATAAATATTGTTCCTTCTGCGAAAGATTCTTCAGTTTTTAATAGTGAAATAGCAAAAATAAAAGAGGCTTGGGCAAAGGCGAAGTCAGATTCCACATTCGTGATGCAGAATTCTGATAGTATCTTCTACTTCAATGACAAAAGAGCCACGGCTGTGCCTGAAGAAAATGAAAAAGCACAAATGGGTTATCAGACATTTCCGGCGGGGTACGATGCAATTTTTAAAACGGCAAAAACTACTTCAATAGTT
>VGMK01000242.1 GCA_016866375.1 Bacteroidota bacterium | reverse complement strand
CGCAATGCCATACTTGAAATACTGCATCGCGTCGAATGTTTAAATATCAATTGAGCAGTAGTCATGCTATCATCTAACAATGTATCAACTTGTCCGGAATTTTCTATTTCAACCCACTTCATCTTCCCGACTGGAATTGGTTTAAAAATCTCACGTCATTTTCAGAGTACAGGCGCAAATCTCCGACGCGATATTTCAATTGAGCAATTCGTTCAACACCCATCCCAAAAGCGAAGCCTGAATATATTTTTGGATCAATGCCGCATGCCTCTAGCACATTTGGATCCACCATTCCGCAACCCATAATTTCTAACCAGCCCGTGTGTTTGCACACATTGCATCCCTTTTGATTACAAAGGGTGCAAGACATATCCACCTCAGCACTTGGTTCGGTGAACGGAAAATAGGAGGGTCTCATTCGTATTTTTGTGTCTGTGCCAAACATTTCTTTAACAAAAAATAGTAAGGTTTGCTTCAAATCGGCAAAAGATACATTTTTATCGATGTATAGCCCTTCAATTTGATGAAAAAAACAATGCGCCCTGGCCGAAATCGCCTCATTTCTGTAAACTCTTCCCGCTGATATTGTCCTAATAGGTGGTTTGCTTGTTTCCATGACCCTGACTTGAACTGAGCTGGTGTGTGTACGCAAAACATGCTCTTTATCCCCTTTTTGAATAAAAAAGGTATCTTGCATATCACGAGCTGGGTGATTTAAAGGGAAATTTAAGGCGGTGAAATTATGCCAATCGTCCTCAATTTCCGGACCCTCCGAGGTGTCGAATCCAATTTTATTAAAAATGCTAATAATCTTGTTGCTGGTAATCGATAATGGATGGTGAGCGCCTAGCGATATTTTTTGAGAAGGAAGAGAAAGATCGAATTGACTGTCATTTTTCTCGTGCTCAGAACTTTGCAACTTATTTAAGTTGTATTTTTCTTCAGCCAGAAATTTAAGACTATTCAAGAGTAGCCCAACATTTTTCTTTTCGTCATTTGGGACATTTTTCAACTCCATAAATAGCTCCTTGATACAATTTTTGGAACCTAAAAATTTAATTCTGAAAACTTCTAAATCTGCGCTTTGTTCAAAATTAAAATTTTGTATTTCTTTTTTAATTCTTTCGATATTTCTGTAAATCGTGCTCACTAATTGTAACTTTTTTGTCCTAAGCATTGTTTAACATAAGCAAATGTACAATAAACTACAAATTGTGAGAATTAATATTTGTTTCAAATTATTATTATTTGTTTTTATTTTTTCCAGTTGCTATAAAGAGAAAAAAACAATGGTTACAGTCACAGTGAGAGATGAAAATAGTACCGCCCTAGAGAATGCATCAGTAAGGTTGTTTGCTGAGCCAACCTCTCCTTCTGAAAACATGTTAATTGAGGACTACACAGGTTACACGAACAATGAGGGAAAAGCATATTTTAACTTAACGAATCTATACCAACCTGGCCAAACTGGAGTTGTGGTTCTATCTCTTGAAGGCAGTCTTAATTCACTTTCTGGAACAGATATAATAACAGTGGAACAGGAGAAGAATAACCTGGTTGATTTAGTTTTATACTAGGTCAACTTATTTTGAAAATTGTTTTTTTGTTTAATTTTTTTAAACTATTTTTGAGTTATGAATATTAAAAATACAATAGGTTTTGTTGCTCTTCTTGGTCTTTTTACAATCTTCTCGGGATGCAGAAAAGATCCAGCTATTTTGAAAGTTTTCGTAAGGTCTTCTTCTAATCAATTGATTCCAGGTGCCAGGGTGGTCGTTGTAGGAGATCAACAGTCAACCCCCCCCACACAAAATTTTGTTGATACAGTTTACACAAATTCCTCAGGTTTTGCAATAATGGATATGGACCAATATTTTGATGCATATCCAAATGATGGCACTACTGGATATTTTGATATATATGTCGAACACAACAACAAAGTGGCCAGTGGAAACACACGGTGCCGCGTTCAGACAACATCCGTAGAAACAATCTACCTTCCCAATTAATTTTATTATGAAACTAATATTTTTCTCAACCCTCTCCCTCTGCCTCATTCTTTCTACAGCATGTCGCAAGAAAAAAGATACCATTGCAAACATAATAGTAGAAGATAATAACTCAAATCGCGTGCCAGATGTGGAAGTAGTTCTCTATGGGACCAACACCACCGGTCTTCCACAAACTGTTGCCGTGATGGATACAGCTTACACGAACGGTGAGGGAATTGCTACGTTTGAGTTTAACGACATTTATCAACTTGGAC
>VGMK01000241.1 GCA_016866375.1 Bacteroidota bacterium | reverse complement strand
TGTTGATCCTGGTACGATATCAAAAGGTTGCTTAAAGCTACCCATGGCAAAATTATATTTACTCCCCTCGGTAATTTCATATTTTCCTGAAACATTGAGGTTGTAAAACGGGTCCAGCTTCATATTTAATTCACCAAAACCTTTTGCCTCGATTTGATCTCCAGTAAGATTATCAAAAATTAATTTCACCTCTGCATTGGTATTGACAATGAAATTCATTTCTAAATTTACACCTGAATAATTTCTTAGGTTTTCAACGAATTGATTCTGGACTCCTTTAGATTTAAAACTGATAAAATCCTCATTCTCTTCGAATTCCTCAGCCCCGTACATTGGAAAGTTGATGTTTGTTCCTTTCATAGATTCAACATTCACTAAAACATCGACTATTTTGTCGGAGCCGGAAATGGACATATTTCCCTTACCATAGGCTTTACCAAAATAATATTCACCGTCTTTATATTGTGTATTCAATACCAAAAAACGATTGAAATTATTTTTACCTTTTAGTGCACCATCAAAATCCAAATAAATATCGTAGTTGATTTTATCAAAATTTACATGACTAATTGTCGCTGTGAGGCGAGCCTCATTGCCTTCGACATCAGTTAAAGGTATGTGATTGATTTCAAACACATTTTTCTCTACTTTAACGGCACCATTTAAACTGTAACGAACCCCTGTTAGACCGCTCAAGGCATTTACATCCGATAAATTTAACTTACCGGATAAATGTGGTTCGTCGCTATTACCTGTTACATATAACTTTCCGTGCAATTTACCATTTATATCTGAGACTAATTCTGGGTCTAAAAATGCATTCAAGAATCTTAAATCTGTTTTATCGAAATTTAAATATAAATCAAGTTTATCAGTCGCTAAAGTATAATTTCCACCAAAATTCATGGTATTAATTCCTTTGTAAAAGAGTGTCCCTGACAAATCTATCTTGTCACTCAAAGAAAACCATTTCTGCGAGAGAACTACCTTACCAACCTCCTCTCCATCCAGAAATAAATTGTCCATTGTTAAATCACTCTCCAAAATAAAATTTTTACCTGAAGTTGAAATTTTTGTTTGTCCTGAGAGAAACCCTTCAATTTTTTTCTCTGATTTAAACAATTGTGACAGTTCATTGAGACTAATATTTTCACTTACAACCTTGAGTGTATCAATATCATTGTATGAGATACTACCAAAAACTTTTACATGTTGTTTGTCGCGCTCTAAATTAAGGAAATCTATACTAACACCTTTCTCGCCGAGTTTGACTTGTGCTTCATTTGTAATTTCCCAGCGATAATTCTCAAGTGAAAAAAAAGAAGGTTTTAAGGATAAATAAATATCATTTTTACCTTTCACAACAGTAGACCAAGCCAATTCGGAGCTATTCTCTCCCTTTAAATCCCATATCAATCTTGACTCCAAAAAACCATTTTTTCCAAAATTGTCAAATTGCAAGTTATCAAATTCGATGGAGTCATATTGAAACTTTTCAATTTTAGCAACACCTTCAACGACAGCATTCGTAATCACTTGATCAACTGAAATCGATTTAATAAATATGTTGTCATATGCCAATGAATCAGAAAATAAATGCACACTTTTTTCGTATTTTTTGGAATTGTAAGTCCCCGATAATTCTGTTCCTTCGCTAATCGTTAATTTCGGAAAAAATAATGCTATTAGTGATTGTGCACGTCCGATATAAATACGATACTCAAAGTTACTATCTTTTCGTCTTTTTGGCACAACAGCAGTGTTGTTCATAAGAGGAAAAATCGCCGAAATGTCTGTGAGAAATTGTGAAACCACAGTACCGTAGTCAATTTTACCTTTAATCGATCCTCTAATAAATTCACTTGACACTATAAACTCGTCGTTACCTTTATACCTGTTAATTTTTAAATCAAATGTTGGGATTTTTAGGGACTTTTTACCTCTGGTAATCATCGACGAGGTGGAAGTCACTGATCCACTTATATTTTCATGATTATATCCTGAGACATCTATCGATAAATTGGCAGCTATCGAAAGGCTGTCCTGCGATACAAATCCCAATTTGCTGAGGTTAGCATGCGCGATGTCTAGTTTGAAATTATACTGTTGTTTGTCCGTATAACGAACCTGACCGTTTAATGATAATTTTAAATTTGGATCTGAAATTTCCACTTTACCTTGAAACTCCTTCTGATCAATCGCTGGGGAAATAATTTTAATATTCCTGTAGTTGTAACCATTGACTACAGCTTTTGAAATATCCCCACT
>VGMK01000240.1 GCA_016866375.1 Bacteroidota bacterium | reverse complement strand
GAACCTTGTGTGCTTTTCTGATTGCGTAAAAGTAGGGGTGATCAATGTCTCGTAACCATTTAAATCTTCTATGGATATACACATCATGTATCATAAAATAGGTGAAGCCGTAGAGTGCAATTCCGAACCCAACCCAAACAACAGTATATACTTCATACATCAGGCCTAGCATAATACATAACCAGGATGGTATCGCATATATTAAAAAAAACACGTCATTTCTTTCAAAAAATCCCGGTTCCTCTTGGTGATGATCCTTATGAAAGTACCACATTAGGCCATGCATGACAAACTTATGTGTTGCCCAGGCCATGAATTCCATTGAAAAAAAAGTTAATATTAATACGAGGACTCCAGTAAATATCATTGGTAATACGCGTTAAGTAGTGTGAAAAAAATAAACAATAATAGTAACAATACTTCAAAAACTTTGTTCTTTTCTTCAAGATTTAATCGATAAAATATCATTTGAATTCCAATACCCGTAATAAACCAACAAATAAAATTATAAATGGGGATAAGATTGTCTTTCCAATACCAAAAACCAGTATCAGCTGAAATTGGTTCAATTAGCAAATCTAAAATAGTCATCACCGCGGCACTCAACAGAACTTTGGTTATGAGACCAAAATTTGTTCTGGCCATTATTGAAGATGCTGCAACTGCAACAATTCCCCAATTTACGCCAATAACTAAAGGCACGTCGAAAAATTTTAGTCCTAAACTTTCACCATAGCTGTAATTTCCGAAAAGTAAACCTGTATGTACACCTACCAGTTCAACTGAAATACCAATGATGAAGGCTAAAATGAGAAAGATGACAAACTTTATTTTTCTGTTTTTTTTTGCGAGGACTAAAATTGAAAAGGTCAATAAAAGATTAAATGGTGTTAAAGAAAGAAACCATCTACTCGTTGATGGTAAGATAGCGCCTATTGCTCCTATTGAATAAAATATTATCAATAGAAAAATTAATACATGCTCTTTTCTCCAAATAAATCTCACATTATTCTATTTTTAATGGAAAAATTGATGGTTTCCTCAAGCGAGTGGAATTTACATTCAACAACAGATTCTAACTTTTTTCTGCTGTAGGAAATTGATTTAAAAGACGATTTTACGGTATCTCTACTCAAACCTCTCTTTTTGGCTCGAAAAAATTGTAAGCGTTCATTTAAAAAGGCAAATGAGATTGCCAATGGGTAAGGTATTCTGTATTTAGGTGACTTTCTTCCCATTTGATTTGAAAGTTCAGTGAATAATTCCGAAAATTTTACATTGTCTCCCGTACACAGAAATCGTTCGCTGCAGAGGGTTGAGTTCATGAGTTGAATCATACACTGTACAACATCTCTTGCATCTACAATTGAATTTGAACCGGGAGTATAAAAAGGCATGCCTTTCGATGCAGTTTTCAAAATAGATAAAGATGAGTCATTCCAATTTCCTGCACCGAGGATCACACAAGGATTTATAATAACCGCATTCAGCCCCTCTTCAATGCCTCGCCAAACCTCCTTTTCTGCCAGGTATTTAGAAATTGAGTATGCACTTGTTCTTTTATTCATTTCCCATTTTGTGTTTTCGTCGGTTAAACCATCAACGGAATTTCCAATGGCAGCAGTTGAGCTCACATAACAAAGTCGAGTGTTGGGTCTATCCAAACACGCATTCACAATTGAGGCAGTTATTTCTTTATTTTGTTTGAGTAGTTTCGAAAAATCAGAGGAAAAGAAGGAAACAAGCGCAGCACAATGATAAACTTTTGTCGCGTTTACTAGGAGTAATTGAACATCGTAGGGAACGGTCAAATCGCTAAAAATCCATTCAATTTTGTTATAATTTTCTATGCCGCTATCCCCACCGAGCATAAAAAATAATTTCTTTACCTGTGCTTTACGTTTTTCACAACGATAGCTGGCTCGAATGGATTTTTCACCATCGTCTTTAGTTAAGTAGTAAAGTAAGTGCGAGCCCAGTAAACCTGTTCCTCCCGTTACAACAACCATCAGGCAAAACTAATGATTAAAAATTAGAGAGAGTTTTTCTCTAGCAAAAGATTGTATTTTTCAAGTAGATTTAAATACTTAATTTTCCAGTAGTCCGTTGTATTATTCTCGGGATTCAAATAATTGTGATCCAAGGGAACTTCTGTTGTCATCTTGCGGTACTTTTTCAATTCAATTATATCCTCAGAAAAATCATGATGGATAATTTTTCCTATCTCAAGAATGTAATCTATTGGAACATTCGGATTGTCAAAGGCGTTATAA
>VGMK01000239.1 GCA_016866375.1 Bacteroidota bacterium | reverse complement strand
AATGAATATCTTAAATTAACCCCTATTGAAGCAATTGGAAAGATTGCAGAACTTTACAACGAGGTTAAAGATTTCGGTGGAGAGTTTTCTTTTATATGGCACAACGAAACGATCGGAGACTATGGAATTTGGAAGGGTTGGTCTGAGGTTTTTGATTTCTCAATCAGTTTAAACGAACCTCTTTGATGTGAAATAAAAAAATTATTCAAAAGAAATGAAAATTTACCTTTGCGTATAATTCGTTTGAATGGACTATTTAGATCGATTAGAAGCTGAGGCAATATACATCCTGCGGGAAGTAGCAGGTCAATTTGAGAAGCCTGCCCTGTTATTTAGCGGTGGGAAAGACAGTATATGTTTGGTTCATTTGGCTATTAAGGCATTTCGTCCGGGTAAATTTCCCTTTCCTTTGGTTCATGTCGATACAGGACACAATTTTCAAGAGACACTCGATTTTCGAGATAAACTTGTCAAAGAATTGAACGAAACGCTTATCGTTCGGAAAGTCGAGGATACCGTTAATATAAAAGGCTTAACTGACGCAAAAGGAAAATTTCCAAGTAGAAATCTTCTTCAAACATATACCTTACTTGATACAATTGAAGAATTCAAATTCGATGCATGTATTGGTGGAGCTCGTCGAGACGAAGAGAAAGCACGTGCGAAAGAACGAATCTTTTCTGTTCGAAATAAATTTGGAGAATGGGACCCTAAAAAACAACGACCTGAACCCTGGAATTTCTACAATGGAAGAATACACAGAGGAGAAAATGTACGTGTCTTCCCATTGTCAAATTGGACAGAATTAGATGTATGGCAATACATCAATAGAGAAAATATCGCTTTGCCCTCTATTTATTTTGCTCACGAAAGAGCCTGTATTAAGACTGAGGGCGGGCAATTAATGAATGTGAACCCTTTTATAGAATTAGATGAGCGCGATGAAATAATCACCAAAGAGGTCCGGTACAGAACTGTTGGAGACATGACATGTACTGCAGCAATTGAAAGTAATGCCAAAAATGTTCGGGATATCATCAATGAACTTTTAGCAACGAAAATATCCGAAAGAGGAGCCACCCGAATGGATGACCGCATTAGTGAAGCCGGAATGGAAGACAGGAAAAAAAGTGGATATTTTTAATTTAATAGATGGATCTGCTACGTTTTTTTACAGCTGGAAATGTTGATGATGGTAAAAGCACATTAATAGGGCGACTACTATTGGACAGCGACTCCATTTCCACAGATATCATTGAAGTGCTCACCAAGCAGAGCAAAAACACGAATGCAAATACTCCTATAGATTTGGCACTTTTGACGGATGGTCTTCGCGCTGAACGAGAACAAGGAATCACCATCGATGTGGCATATAAGTTTTTTTCCTCCAAAAGCAGAAAGTACATCATTGCAGATACACCGGGTCATGCAGAATATACGCGGAATATGTTCACTGGAGCCTCAACGTGTGACCTTGCCATAATCCTAATTGACGCAAGGTGGGGTGTTACGGAGCAAACAAAACGTCATACCATCATTGCATCTATTTTAGGAATTCCTAACCTGCTTGTTTGCGTCAATAAAATGGACCTTGTAGATTATCAAGAGAACGTTTTTAATCAAATCAAACAAGATTTTTTAACATTTTCTAGCTCCTTATTTTGTCCTTTGGTGAATTTCATTCCAATGAGCGCCTTACGCGGTGAAAATGTTGTGCACAGTTGTAAAAAAATGGGCTGGTACAATGGTCAAACACTTTTCGAATTCTTGGAAAATTTGGCATTGGACAATTCTACAAAGAGCAATCCGTCTCGATTCCAAGTCCAATACATAATTCGTCCTGAGACTGAGGAGTTAAAAGATTACCTCGGATTTGCTGGTGCGGTTTTAAGCGGTGGATTTTCACTGAACGATGAGGTATTCATTTATCCCTCTGAAGAGAAGTCGCGCATTGTTAGAATTGAAAAAAATCATCATGATGCCGGAAATGCCCTTGAGGGTGACTCCATAATTTTTCATTTAGATAATAATCCAGAGATTCATCGAGGTTTCACACTTGTTAAGAGCGAGGAAAGACCAAGCTTTTCCGATGCAATTGAGGCAATTATTTGTTGGATGGACGATATACCTTTTGATAAAGATCAAGAATTAATGATGCAACACCATAGTCTTTTTATGAAAGTATCCATTCAGAAAATCAATGCATCGATCAGTGTGCAAAACGCAAAAGAACTCGCTCCAAATAAAACAATTGTTCTGAATGAAATTTGTAAAGTATCGCTCAAGTTATCGTC
>VGMK01000238.1 GCA_016866375.1 Bacteroidota bacterium | reverse complement strand
GGTGACTCCCTTCCTCCTCCCGATAGTAATCTTGTACTTGAGTCTTTGCGCAAAGACATCCGCAGTTCTCTCGCTACTTTGACACAAAGAGAGAGTGATGTATTGAGCATGTTCTATGGCTTAGACGGAAAATCCCCCATGTCTCTCGAGGAAATAGGGGACAGGTTTGATTTGACACGTGAGCGGGTAAGACAAATTAAAGAAAAGGCCATAAGAAGATTAAAGCACATAACGAAGAATAAAGTTTTAAAAAGTTATTTAGGATAAACTCCAGCAAATTCACCTACTACTCGTTTGTGAAACAGAAAAGTTGGGGATATCGTGAGGTCGTGAGAGCGACCTCTTTTTTATAAGGGATCTACATCAACAATTATCTTAATACTTTTATTGACAGGTTTTTCGTAAAACGAATGAATCAGTTCATACAGTCTCTCCTTAACTTTCTTTTCAGGAGCCCCACGTTCGATTTTGAGTTTTATTTCCTTCAAATATAGGTTCTGAATACGCTTTATTATTGGAAATTCTGGACCCAATACTCGCTCTTTGAAGTAATTACGCATGGATTGTGCGAGTTCCGCTGCGGAGACCTCTAATTGCGGTTCTTGAATATGTTTTAGGGTGATGCTAATCATTTTATAATACGGTGGGTAAAAGTAATTTTCTCGCTCAATTTTCTCATGCTTATAAAAGGACGGGTAATCGTGTTTGATAACATGTTGTAAAACCCAATGATCAGGATCCCCAGTTTGAATGATAACTTTTCCTCTTTTAGTTTTTCTACCAGCCCTACCTGCTACTTGGGAAATCAATTGATAACTGCGTTCATAAGCACGAAAGTCTGGTCGATTCAATAACATGTCGGCATCCAGCACACCAACGAGGCCCACATTGTCGAAGTCTAAGCCTTTGGTAATCATTTGTGTACCAACGAAAATGTCTATTTTTCGCTGTTCAAATTCATCCAATAACGTTTGGTATGCACTTTTACTTCTGGTGGTATCAAGATCCAATCGTTTGATCGTTTTATCCGGAAATAGCAATGCAAGTTCATCTTCTATTTTCTCTGTTCCAAAACCAATCATCTTCAAGCGCGTACTTCCACACGCGGGGCAGGCACCTACAGGCGGGGTTATATAACTACAATAATGGCATTTTAAATGGTTTTCATTTTTGTGATAGGTAAGTGAAACATCGCAGTTGGTACATTTGGGAGTCCATGAACAGACTTCACAGGCCCATTGAGGAGTGTAACCTCTTCGGTTTTGGAAAAGTATTATTTGTTCGCCACAGAGAAGTGCCGCTTTCATTTCCTCGAGTAAAAATGAACTTATATGGCCATTTAAACTTTTCAGCTTACGTTCTCTTTTCATATCTGCGATTAAAACTTCGGGCATACTTAATCCTTGGAAACGTTCATTTAGGGTCACGAAACCATACTTTCCTTCTGATGCATTAAAATATGTCTCCATAGCCGGTGTTGCCGAGCCGAGTAATATATTTGCACCGTACATTTTTCCTAAGACAATGGCAGCATCTCGGCCATTGTAGCGCGGGGAAGGATCGTGTTGCTTGAAAGAGTTTTCATGTTCCTCATCCACGATAATTAAACCGAGGGATTGAAATGGCAGAAATACCGATGACCGTGCCCCCAAAATAATACGGTATTGATGTAAATTATTGTCTAAAACGTTGTGCCAAATTTCAACGCGCTCATTTTGATTAAAACGCGAATGATATACACCCACTTGCTCACCAAAATATGCCGAAAGTCGAGTGATGAGTTGTGTTGTAAGGGCAATTTCAGGGAGTAAAAAGAGTATTTGTTTTCCTTGGTCTAGGTATTCCTGAATGAGCTGAACATAAATTTCAGTTTTTCCCGAACCGGTAACGCCATGAAGTAGACAAATTTTTCCAGGATTCTCAAAATGGGTTCGAATTTCTCGTAGTGCAACTTGTTGGGATTCTGTTAAGGTCGGAATATCTTTATTTTGACCAGAATTTAAATGAACTCGATCAATTTGAAAGCGTTCTTGGTAAATAAGTCCTTTTTTTTCCAGTGAAGAAAGTACGGAGGGACTACCTCTTTCCAATACTTTTTGTTTTAAAACAGGTTTCGCAAGGCCCCCTTCATCTGTTTTAAGCTTCAACAGATGAATCATCATTTCTACTTGTTTTATGCTGCGTGCGTCTTTTTCGAGCTTAGAAATTACCTCGCTTAGGTGTTCTTCCTCTAATAATTCTGGGGCTAACATTACGCACGTCACTGTTTTCGGTGTGTATCGATCTTGAATCGATTCATGAGTAGTGACGATGTTTCGCTCAATCAA
>VGMK01000237.1 GCA_016866375.1 Bacteroidota bacterium | reverse complement strand
TTCGCTATCGAAAGCGTTGAAAATTGGGCAAATACTGCACTCAGCATGAAAGTACATACAAAAAGGGCTATTAGTTTCATAAGGAATATTTTTTTATACAGACGTATCAGTTTTTAGTTAGTTGCGTACGATTTTTTTAATCTAAAAAAAATTTATTCAAAATAATAGGTTATATTTTCTTTCTCGAGCTGCTGTAATATCTCTAAACGGCCACGATGAATTGCCAAAAATATTACGGCATTATCCATTGCCAATGCAAGGTCATGTGAAGAGAAAACAATGCATTTATTTTTTTGCTCGGCGATTTCGACCAACTTCTCCATCATCCGTTTCTTGTTCTTATAATCCAAGAAGGCCGTTGGTTCGTCAAGGAGCAATACAGGAGTATCTTGTGCCAGTGCTCGTGCTACGGCTGCTAACTGACGCTCACCATCCGATATTCTGTCTGTAAACTTATCCGCCAACGGCAAAAGTGCTAACTCTTCTAAAAGCTCTTCGATATGCTGTATATCCTCGGCCTGCAACGTTCCCATGAGAGAGCTACTACCAAATTTACCAAGCGCAACATAATCGCGGACTTTAAGGTATTCAATTCCATCAAATTTACTCGCCACAAAAGCCACGTGTTTTGCCAAAACCGAGCGGCGCAAGGAATGAACATTCATGCCGTCAATCTGTATATTCCCGGACATCAAAGGAACATGCCCCAACAGTGAATTCAACAAGGTAGATTTTCCCCCTCCATTACGGCCGATTATCGCATAAACTTTACCTTTTTTTAGAAAAAGGTCTTCAATTTCAATTAATGGTTGCTGGTGACCAACGATGGCGTGGGTTATTTCAATCATCTGACACGGCGCATTAAAATGAGTAAAACAAATGGGGCACCGATTAATGAAGTAAATGCGTTCAATGGAATCGGCAATACAGTTGACCAATGCAAAATTAAAGTGTCGCAAATCAGCACAAATAATGCACCAAACAACAGGTTCATACCTATTAACAGGTGGTGTTGTTGCGTTTTAAAAATCAAACGCGTGAGGTTCGGAACAGCCATCCCTACAAAAGCAATCGGACCACAAAAAGCCGTGGTAACTCCTGCTAAAATTGCTACTGCCATCAAAATTATAACCCTCGTTCGAACAATGTTAACACCCAATAAACGCGCAGGTTTTTCACCTAGGACTAGGACATTAAGGAATTTCCCCATAACCAATGCCAAAACTAAGCCAGTACTTACCGCGCTTGCGAAAATGCTTAGTTCTTCAAAACTGACTTGTTGAAGCGTTCCCATAGACCACATGGTGAATGCTTTTAAGGCCTCTGCTCCACTCATTTGTTGTAGAATTGACAAAATAGCCGAGGTGAAGCTTCCAAACATCATTCCTGCCAACAGAAGAGAAATTTGATTACGCAAATATCCGGAAAGACCAATCATAAAAATACACGAAACAAAGGCTCCAAGCAGTGCAGCACCCACAATTCCCAATTGAGCGCCACCAATTGAAATCCCTGACATCAAAAGTAGTCCAACGAATAAGCTAGCACCAGAGTTGATTCCTAAAATGTAAGGGCCCGCCAAAGGATTGTTAAATAAAGTTTGCATCAACATTCCACTCAGGGCAAGAGAGGAACCTGCTAAAATGGCCGTTAGGGTTCTGCATAGTCTGAATTCACGAAATAATACATGATCAATGACACTCCGGTCATATTGAAAAATAGCCTCCATCATGGTGGAAAAAGAAACAGCAGTTTCTCCAACAAGTGCATGTGCACATGACGCACCTATCAATGCAATAAGCCCAATAATCAACCAACCGATTTGTTTTGAAACACTCATAGTACCTCTTTATAAAAATACAAGTTCTCCAAATCTTCTTGGGTAAAAATCCTGCGATAATCCTCAAGAATTAGGTGCGGCTGAACGGCGTTCATTTCCCAAAACTTATTGGCGTTGTGCGAGTAACAATAAATTTTTCCTGAGGTGAATGCTTTAATAAATTTTGATTTCGGATTAGCACGAATAAGGCTTTCCTTTGTTGAGAAACCAGGGTTAATCCAAAACATGGTATTCTCTGAATCCTTCACCACTTTTTCTTGTGTTATTGACAAACTTCCGATACCCTTTGTTTGGGCATAGACGTAGCTTCCGCCGGCATCAGCAATTAATTTGGCATGATAACTTTTACCCGCTGGTGTAACCCAAAAATCTCCGAATACATTTCCGGAAATAATACGCTGATTAACCTTTGTTGATTTTTGAATCGCTGCGAGATAAGCGGTTTCAATGGCCTTAAATTTTTCTTTTGCCAGGTCTTTTTTACCTGTTAAATA
>VGMK01000236.1 GCA_016866375.1 Bacteroidota bacterium | reverse complement strand
ACTTATGAAAACTCGCAGTAGGCCCGTTAGGCTTAAATTGCCCATTTTCGAAGTCATTAAAGTGCGCAATCCACGAAATAAGTGTTTTCATATGTCAGAAATTGATGAGTGAAACCAAGGAATGAAAGCCCCGAAGCTTAAAGGTAGCTTTAATTTTAATTTGTACGAAAAGAAGATTTTAATATCTTTAAATCAAAGACTTAAGCTATGAAAGCACTTTCAATTGCCTTAGCAATCTTATTATTCCTTTGCCTCGCAGACATGCCCTACGGTTACTATCAATTTGTGCGCTTCGCCGCTGCTGCATTTTTTGGTTATGCCGCTTATCAAGAAAATGAAGAGGGTAAAAAAGAACTTGCCGTGGTTTTTGTAATTCTGGCTTTATTGTTCCAGCCATTCTTCAAAATTTCTTTGGGAAGAACACTATGGAACATTGTAGATGTCATTGTTGGTATAGGTTTGTTGGGGTATGGGAGAAACAAGGAGTAACTTAGGATTTTTTACATTTACAATGATTCTGCATAATCAAGTTTCCGTACAACTTCGTTCGCAAAACTATCCTGGTTCTTGACTGTTGCTCCAAAGCGAAATGTTTTTGCTCGACTAGCTAAACTGCCATAATGTATCTGATGATTCACTGTCTTATAGGCATTGATTTCATTGAGAAATTCTATTTTGTGCGCTTCTGTTTGTACACCATTCTTAAACCAGTAGATATTAAAGTCAAAAGAATCATTATTAAGATCAAATCCAGTATTATTCGTAATTGAAATAGTCCCGCTATATGAGTCGCCAAAATAACCCGCTTGAATGGTGGTTAGTTGTTTATTCATTACAACGTTTTCGTTAACGTAACGTCCACATTTAATCAAGAGAATTTGTAGATCAAGTAAGTGTTCTTTGCAGACTTTGGCAATACTAATATCAGAATCTATATTGCAATCTTCTAAATTATCAGACAGAAAGCCTTTTAATTTGCAATACTCAAATAACGGACTGTTATAATAACTTGATAATCCTTTAGAGTCAATTATTTTTTGCCCGTCTCCGTTGTCCTTGAGAATGAATTTTATGCCCTCTCTATTTTTAATTGTGTATTTGCTAAAAGTACCGTATACACAAATACTCCCATCTGTTTCAACTGTAGTGTTGTTAATTTGAAAATTATTTAAACTCCAAAATCTGTCAAGTATTTTGAATTTTGGATAAAGCTTATTTGCTGCGCTAAAATTTTGAAGCGCTACTTCATTTGCAAATTTTTCGACAAGGATATTTGCCTCGTTTATTTTTTCTTCATCCGACTTACAACTTGTGATTACCACAAGGAAGGTTAAAAGGTAGAATACGTTTTTCATTACTTAAAATAGTGAATGTAGTACATGAGTTAATAAATACTACCTCCGGTAAGCCCCCCCTCCTAGGCTTCCTATTCCGAATATGAAACCAAGCCAATATAGAAAACCGCTATTATTTTCAGCGTAAATACCTATGTCAGCACCGAAAAGTTTACCAATAAGGGCGAATGGTAGGCATATACCATGCCAAATACCACTAAAAAAGCCATATTCATCACTAGTATATCCCTCTGGTGCACAAGAGCTAACTATAAATAATATGCTGATAAAAATATATGTTAATTTTTGATTTTTCTTCATAACTCACACTTTAATAACAAATTTGACAAGCAGTTCTACCGATTCTCTCTGCCTCTGCCTGGCTAACTGAAAAGATTTGTGTGCTACAATTACTTAAGCCCCTACAACTAGAATTGGAATGAAATCTCTTTGAATCAGGTCCTTTACATATATAAACCGTTTGTCCAATTTTCTGCGTGTATTTTTGCTTTACTGGACTTGATTCAAAGCTTAAGGGAGCTAATGCTAAAAATAAAAGTAAGAGAATTTTCATGAGATTTAATTTTATTTATTTCCGTAAATATACTTAGTTTCAAATCTAAAATATTTTTGCAACATATTCAAAACTAAGTTATTGATATAAAAATGAGTTCTGAAAAAAGACAAAAAAGCCTTTATTTAATCGTTATTGGCATTTTAATCATCTTATTTTTTTTATTTACTTGTGATAAAAAATTTAACAACGATGTAGATGAATTTCCTATCGAAGGTCAAACTGCTGAAGGATTTGAAGATGGTACTTATTGTGCTGAAGTCGATTATTACAATCCAAATACAGGAAAAAGCAGTGAGTATACCTTGGAAGTTGATGTAGAATCCAATGAGGTAACAACAATTTATTGGGGTAATGGTGGTTGGCTTGATGAGGATCATTTCACTCCTGAGCTACTTGATGAGCAAGGTGAATGTTCCTTTTCAAGTGATCGAGGATATGAATACA
>VGMK01000235.1 GCA_016866375.1 Bacteroidota bacterium | reverse complement strand
GTAGAGGCCATTACATCTTTCATCACAGGAACATCTAAATTCAAGTTTTTATGATCTAGTGTTTCAATTACTAACTCCTTTACTAATTTCGAGAGCGTTTTTAAATTCATGACAAATCCCGTGTCCTCGTGGGGTACCCCTTTCACTGTTACCCATAATTCAAAGTTGTGGCCGTGCCAATTTTTATTTGCACACTTCCCAAAAATCTCCTCATTCCTTTCATCTGACCAATCCGCTCTGTAAAGTCTATGCGCGGCATTGAACGTTTCTCTTCTTGTTATATAAATTGGTTTCATGCCTCTTGATTTTCGTCGATTAAACATTCTACATAACCCTCACTGTCTATTTGTTGTAAATGAACAGAAACTATTCTGTTCACTAGTTTAGGGTCGAACTCATGTTTTACTTTGATGTAGTTATCCGTGAATCCATACATCCACCCGTTAGACTCCTCTTGTTCAAATAAGACCATTCTTCTTGTATTCAAATGTTGCGAATAGAAATAATGTTTTTTTCTATCCGAGAGCAAGTGCAGGAGTTTGCTTCGTTCTCTTCTCTTTTCCATGGGTACCTTGTCGCCAAGTTTTTGCGCACCGGTATTTGCTCGTTCGGAATACGTAAAGACGTGAAGGTAACTTACATCCAGTTCCGCTAAGAAATTCAAAGTTTCCGTAAAATCCTCATCTGTTTCACCTGGAAAGCCAACAATAACGTCTACGCCAATACAGGTCATTGAATTGTGTTTTTTTATTGTTTCAACCCTTTCTTTGTATAAGGCACGTTCATATTTTCTGCGCATCAGTTTCAATAAGCGATCCGAACCCGATTGTAAGGGAATATGAAAATGCGGCATAAATCGATTCGATTCATTCAGACAAAATTCAATAATGTCGTTGGTGAGAAGGTTAGGCTCAATGGATGAAATTCGAAACCGGTCGATTCCTTCAACTTTATCAAATTGTTTCACTAAGGAAAAAAAGTTTTCATCAGACCCTTGACCAAAATCACCTATATTCACGCCCGTTAAAACTACTTCTTTCACTTCTGTTGTTGCTATTTTATTCAATTCTTGCAACGTTTTTTCAATGCTGGCATTTCGACTTTTCCCTCGAGCAAGGGGTATGGTACAAAAAGTACAGAAATAATCACACCCGTCTTGAATTTTCAAAAATGAACGTGTTCGGTCTCCAATCGAATGAGAAGGAACAAAATCCACAACTTTTTTTATATTTCCTTGGGCAATAAGTACCTTCTCTGTGGTATCGTGTTGGTCAATGTATTCAAGTATATTAAATTTTTCATTTGCTCCAAGAACCATGTTCACTCCAGGGATTCTCCCGATTTCGTCGGGTTTTAGTTGCGCATAGCAACCTACAACGGCTACAAAAGCATCTGGATTTATTTTTTTCGCTCTCTTAACCAATTGTTTACACTTTTTATCAGCATTTTCAGTCACGGAACACGTATTGATCACAAAAATATCAGGAGCATCTTCAAAGTCCACTTTGGCAATCCCTGAGTCTTCAAATAAACGAGATATGGTTGAGGTCTCGGAGAAATTTAACTTGCACCCGAGCGTGTAAAAAGCAACTTTTTTAAACTGATTCATCGCGAGGTGCAAAGGTACATAGTTCCAATGTTATCTCAAACTTAAAACGTAACTTCGGATCTTAATTTTTTCTATGCGTAAATTATGGTTCAGTCTTTTTGACTTTTCTTTCGATTACAAGGGAGACGAGCCTAATTTTTGGGACGAGAAACAATTTATCTGGTCCTCACATTTTCAGGATAATTTCAATTTAATTTGTGACGAACTAGAAACCTATTTAGAAAAAAACGAGCTCAATTCTTATTTCAATAAGCGCATGACGAACAAAATTGATGCATGGAAAACACGATCGCTGAAAACATGGGGAATTGAACATTACAAGAATCAAAAACATTTCCCGTTGGCCACTAAATTAATGAATCAATTTCCGGAAATCATCTCGCTTTCTTTTTGTTACCTTGAACCTGGCGGTAAGATTCTTCCGCACTGCGGTGATACGAATGCCATTGTAAGATGCCATTTAGGCCTTATTGTTCCGAAGGATACTGAAAAGTGCATCTTTACGGTCCGCGGTGAATCAAAATCCTGGAAAAAAGGCGAATGGATTGTTTTTACGGATGCCTATACGCACGAAGCTGATAATAACACAAGTGAAGGAAGATACATCTTGCTAATGGACGTGATCAGAGAGGATTTTAAATACAAAAAGAATGGAATCTTGGCCACCGTTTTAACATCCTTATTTCTTCAAAAAAGAGCCCAACGGTTCCGTTGGTTGTATAAACTTCCTCAATGGATGATGCGAAT
>VGMK01000234.1 GCA_016866375.1 Bacteroidota bacterium | reverse complement strand
TTTCATTGATACATACCCAACTTTATTCAAAACTTTGTTTCGCCTATACTACAAACGTATGTTGTATATGCGTATATTAGTTGCGCTTATACGCTAGTTACCTGCAAGCTAAAAAAATGAACGTAAGAAGATACATCATAGCACTTTTGGGATTGACGATAATTAGTCATTGTCAATTATCTGCAAAGACAATCCCAATTCCAGTCGACTCGATATTTAATCACATAACGGACATTTCCGAGATTAAAGTAATCGGATACGTTGGTGATTCGATAATGAATTATATCGACATCGAAAGTCAGGATACACTCAAATTAGACTGTAAATGGAAGAAATACAGTGAGTCTTCTATAAAAATTATAAAGGAAAATGATTCAATATATAATTCTTTGGAAGGGACTTTTCCAGAAGTTGGTGAAACACTACTTATGCTGACTTATAAATACGGTGGAAGTCGAATTCTATTTGCTCGAAAGGAGAAGGAACATTATAGATTTTGGGATCCGAAATCCATTCCATTTGCAAACTCAGTATTTTTTGTGGCTAAAAATGGGGTTTACAAAGCGACTGAATTGTGCAAAGATGATTATCAAACAGAGACTGAATTTCATTGCTCTGATGGATTTTTAATTGAAGAAAACGAATTTGAAAAAATAAAAGCCAACAGGTAACAGCGTATATAACTTATGGCGGCGAAAGTGGTAAATTCAAGTTTTGTGCTTTTAAGTAAGTTTGTTGCAAGTCGATAAAAAAGTGCTTCGAAAACCGCCACAAGTCATATACGCAAACCGTTAGCCACAACCTAAAAGAATGCCTTCTACTAAAATTGGTTGACTAAAAAATCAAGATATTTAACAAAGTATGATGACAGAAAAAAAAAGTCGAAAAGAAAATTGAAACCGCCTGTAACAAATTTAATGTTTGTCCGTCATATGCAAAAAAACAAAATAAATATGAAAATTTTAATTTTTACAATTGCCATTTTTGGGGTTCCATTATTAACGCAGGCACAATGCAACTGCCAAGAAGAATTTTCAAAAATTAAAAACCATTTAGAATCAAATTATGCTGGTTTTAAAGACAAGGTAACAATAAGTAACATTAATAAATACAAAGACTTCACAGCGGATAAAGAGCAAGTTGCCGCACAAGCTAAGAATAAGACGCAATGCTATTTTGTTATTAACCAGTGGATGAGTTATTTTAATGATAATCATTTGTACACAGGGTTGAACGCAGAGGCAATTGAGAAAATAGAATCCCAAAAACTTCAAAATGATTTTCCAATTGAAAAGCTTTCGGTAAGCGAGGCGCTAATAAAGAAATTAGAAAACGCAAAAGGAATAGAGGGCATTTACACCAAAAAAGGCGAAGACTTTTCAATTGCGGTTTTTAAAAACAAAAATCCTTTTAGAGATTATGTTGCTGTGGTTATAAAATCAAGCAATAGTAAATTTGAAAATGGCAGTGTTTTAGCCGAACTTAAAGAAAAATCAGCAAAAGAATATTTTTTATTGTATACCTATTCTCATATGTTAGCCTTTACCACGATAAAACCTAAGGACTGTGAATTGATAAGTGGTTTCACTAAGAATGGAAAAGAAATAATTGACAATGAAAATTATAATTTCGAAGCCAAACTACTGAATGAAAGAACCTTGTATTTTAATATACCCAGTTTTAGTTGGGAGGCTAAACCTATAATTGATTCATTATTTGCTGCGCAACAAGAAAATCTATCCAAATCTTCAAACCTAATTCTTGACCTAAGAAATAATGGAGGTGGTAGTGATGATGTATACTATATTATTTCTCCTTTTTTGTACACACAACCCATAAAAGGTATAGGCGTGGATATGTTCGCCTCAAACGATAATATAAATGGATGGGAATTAATGCTACAAGATCCAAATTTACCATCAGAAAATAAGGCAGAATATCAAAAAATGGTGGATAAACTTAAACTGAAGCTAAACCAAAATGTGAATGTAGTTGAAGACTATATTGATTCAAGCTATACACCTCTTCTATTCCCTAAGGATGTGGTAATTCTTATTAATGAAGGTTGCGCCAGTTCCACTGAACAATTTTTACTTGAAGCTATTCAGAGTAAGAAGGTTACACTTATGGGTCAAAATACATCTGGGACTTTAGATTATTCTAACTTACGTGAATCTGATTTTTGTGAAATTCCCTATACACTTTGGACACCAACTACTCGTAGTCGCAGAATAGACATCGGAGAAGGTGTTGATGGGATAGGCATTAAACCGACCATTTACCTCACCGAAAAACAAGATTGGATCAAAGAGGCATTAAGATTCCTAAACAATAAGAATTAATGTCACTTGTTAAATGAGGCAG
>VGMK01000233.1 GCA_016866375.1 Bacteroidota bacterium | reverse complement strand
AACAAACCGGATGGACTCTCAGGAAACGAGGATTGTGGTCAAATGTCTGCCTGGTATGTTTTATCAAGTCTCGGATTTTACCCGGTTGCTCCTGGAAAACCGTATTACGAATTAGGGAAACCGAATTTCAAGCAACAAGAACTAAAATTTGAAAATGGAGCAACCTTGATTATTTCTGCACCCAATTTAAGTCAGGAAAACATTTATGTACAATCTGTTAAATTAGACGGAAAACCTCTCCATCGCAGTTATATTTCACACGAAGAATTGACTTATGGCGGATTGCTAGAATTTGAAATGGGAAATCAACCAAGAAAAGATTTTGATAAATGGATTGCTGGTTCTCCTGAGGATGAACTACCTGAAACCTTTGTTCCAGTTCCTTATATAGGTGTATCTGAACGCATTTTTGAAGATCGCATCAAAGTGGGAATTGATTATTTAAAATTAAATGAAACAGATGAATTTATTCCGTTTTATCGTCTGAATGAAAGCGAATGGATGGTCTATGAAAAGCCTTTTATTATTGACAAAACGTCAAAAATTGATATCAAGTTACAGCGAAGAATCAATCGGAGAAAAATCTATCACAGCGCGGTTGTTTCAAGTACCTTAATCAAAAAAGATCCGACTGTTCAATTGAACCTACAAACGCAATATGCCAATCAATATGCCGCTTCAGGACCAAACTCGTTGATTGATGGAATTAAAGGAGGAAACGAATTCAGAACAGGCGATTGGCAAGGATTTTATGGAACAGATGTAAAGGCAGAAGTAACATTTGATTCACCACGAAATTTAAGTCAGTTTGGTGTTTCAGCGATACGAGATCAAAAATCGTGGATTTTCTTTCCAAGTCAGATCGATATTGAAGTATCCGCTGATGGTAAATCCTTTCAAAAATTAGCTCCCATTCAAATTAAAAAAGCAGATCCATCAGACAAAAATCCGGAAAATATTGAATTTATTATTGATTCTTATAAACCCAGCGCAATTAAAGCCATTCGTTATACCATTAAAAACCCGGGAGTTTGTCCTGATTGGCACCTAGGGAAGGGAAATAAAACCTGGTTATTTTTGGATGAGTTGATTTATAGGTAGTTCAGTAATCTTAAAAATACAGTCGTAATAGTGAGTAGAACATTCCTCATGTTCCTGTCCACAAATTTTTGTTTTATTATCTAGCGCTGAAAGAGCGGTTAAAAGATGCTTGAAAAAACTTTGGTATGCAGGAAATATTATTTTTTTCAGTATTTTCGTGAGAAATATACAATCATGAAAATTCTTAAAATTTACCTAAGCGCCTTATTTACGCTTTCGCTATTTATGTCCTATGCCGACGAAGGAATGTGGTTCCTCATGCATATCGAACGACTCAAATATCGCGACATGCAAAAACTTGGACTTCAGCTTACAGCAGAGGAAATATATAGCGTGAACAACAACAGTCTGAAAGACGCAATCCTACAATTTAATGGAGGCTGCACTGCTGAAATTATTTCGAATCAAGGCTTAGTATTAACAAATCACCATTGTGGCTATGATGCCATTGCTGAACTCTCAACTCCTAAAAATGATTATTTAACCAATGGTTGGTGGGCAAAAACAAAAGCAGAGGAAATGAAACCAAAATCACTCAGTGTACGATTTTTTGTTCGAATGGATGATTGTACAAATAGAATCGTAAGACTTTTACGAGAAGCGAGAGATGAAACCGACCGAGAGCGAATTATAAAGGAAGAAATAGCGGTTATTGAAAAAGAAAACAGCGAAAATGGAAGATATGTGGTTTCAGTAAAATCTTTTTTTCAAGGAAATGAATTTTATTATTTTGTGTACAAAGACTATAAGGACGTTCGTTTGGTTGGCACTCCTCCAAGTAGTATTGGTAAGTTTGGCGGAGATACAGATAATTGGGAATGGCCGAGACATACCGGAGATTTTTCAATGTTTCGCATCTATGCTGACGAAAATGGAAACCCGGCTGAGTATTCTGAAAAAAATATCCCCTTACCAACGAAATACCATCTTCCCGTGAATATCGCCGGAATAAAGCCCGATGATTTTGCCATGATTCTTGGGTATCCTGGACGTACGAATCGTTGGTTGCCTTCTGGAGGAATACAACAAAATGTAGAATTTGCCTATCCGGCATGGGTGGAAGCATCTAAGACTGCAATGGATGCTATGAAAAAATTTATGGACGGCGATACGAAAATCAAACTGAATTACGCATCCAAATATGCAAGTTTAGCAAACTACTGGAAAAATCGCCAAGGGATGATTGAGGCACTGACGAAGTTTAAGACTGCCGAATATAAGGCGATAAACGAAAAATCATTTGAAAAATGGGCTGGATTAGAAG
>VGMK01000232.1 GCA_016866375.1 Bacteroidota bacterium | reverse complement strand
ACATGAAAAATGAATTCTCCATTTTGAATGGAACTTTGAATGCTTTTCACATTACCAATTTTGGCAACTTTAGAATCTTGAGCGTGTAGACCATTCATCAAAAAAGAACAAATGGCAAGAATACTTACTGCGAATAATTTTGATTTCATATTTTTTTCATCAAATATAAAAAAAAATGTGAATTTTAGGTAATGAATAAATTGATTTCTTCTTTTTCACAAACCAACTTGGAGGTTGGAATTGACGAAGCAGGACGCGGTTGCCTCGCTGGACCCGTTGTTGCAGCTGCTGTCATTTTAAACCCAGACAAAGAGATCAATGGTTTGAATGACTCCAAAATTTTAAGTAAAGATCAACGGATGGTCCTCTCTGAAGAAATTAAAAGTAAAGCCTTATTTTTTGCATATGGATTCATAGATAATAAAAGAATTGATAAAGTTAACATACTCAATGCGAGCATCGAAGCAATGCACCAAAGTATTGAAAATTTAAAGATAATACCCACGCACATAATAGTTGACGGCAACAAGTTTAAGCCCTATCAAGACATTCCTTATACAACTATCGTAAAAGGAGATAGCACGTTCCAAAGTATAGCTGCTGCATCTATTTTAGCGAAGACGGCACGGGATGAATTCATGTGCCAGATTAATAAGGATTTCCCGGAATATGGATGGCTTCAAAATAAGGGATATCCCACTATTCAACACAAAAAAAATATCGAAAAATTTGGATTGTCACCCTATCATCGTTTTACATTTAGGCATGCCATAACACCTAGGCAGTTGAATCTTTTTGATTAAACAATAAATTGTTGATTTATAATTACTTTTTTGATATTTTTCGCTGAAATGTGATATATTTTTAATGCTAGTATGAAGAGCAAATACTTTTTACTGGCTGTTATTTTTCTTTGCATCACATGGATAATATTTGTTTCTTACGATATAGTAACCAAACAAAATGAAGTTAACCTCACACAATATTTTTCAAATGAGGACGGAAAAATAGTGGTAATCCACCACGGAAAAGAAGTAAATTGGCAGGAAAATAATTTGCAAGTTTTGCTTGAAAACAAGCAGATTTTTGGCTCAATACAACATAAAATATCCAAAAATACTTCTGTTTACATGAGTGAAAAAAGGTCTCTACTTGTTATTGAAAAGCCCGAAAAGTGGAGAAAAGATGAAGTAGCTGAGTTGTTTTCATCTGGGATATTCCCATTTGAGTTTCAGGGCACAAATGAATTTACTTTTGGAAAGTTTAACGGTGTAGTTTCATCAAATCAAATATTACTTCACAAACTTGCAGATTTAAAATACTCGAGCAGTTCTCTACAGCCTGATAAAAAAAGTAGTTACTCCATTATTTACTGGCAAGATGAAAGTCTCACCTATGAGGACAGTTATATAAAAAGGGATAAAAATATTACCTATAAACGTTACAGCAACAAACTGCTAATGAAACAGGCAGTTGATGACAAACAAAAATTCTCCAGAATTATTCCTGCGAATTTTGACCATTATTCTTTTTATAGCTTAGAGCAATTTATTCAAATAGATCCTCAATTTATAAATTCTGTTTTTTCTAAAATAATAGATAATGGTTTAGTTAGAATCAAAAAGGGAAACCAACAAGCAATCCTTTTTGATTTTAAAGAGAATCAGTTGCCGATTCAATCTCTAAATGAACATTTGAATATAGAGGAGAAAAATGAAGATTTTGCGGAATACGATTCGCTCGAGTTTAGCTCATTTTTTGACACAACAGGGAGAAAAGTTTACGTCGCACAATTTCAGGAATTTGGGCTTATTTCTTTTGACAAGGGATATTTCGATGCGTTGGTTACAGATATTAACTTAGGCTACTCATTGTCTTCAGACACAAAAAAAATGGATGAATTATTCGGTGAGCTTCCTTTACAAGTGTCCATGAGAGTTGTTGATAGTGTAAATTGTTTTTCGAAGTCTTATGTCGGTAATCAAACCATTGAGACAATAGTTAAGAGAAAATCAATGCTCTGTGAAGACGATATGAGAGATGTTAAAGAATTTTTCTCGATGAATCCTGGCGAAAAAGTTTTGGGATTTGGAACATTTGATGAAAGAGGAAATTCAATTGTTTACACCTCTAATAATAAGCTACATGGCTATATTAATGGGCTAAAAAAATGGTCAACAGATATTTCTGAAATTCCAATGGGGATTGATTTAAGCGTCGATAGAAAATACTTGTTGGTCCACTTTAGCAGTGAGACATGGGTTTACCAAAAGAATGGAGGTTTGAAAATAAAGATCCCCAAAACACCTGAAATTAGACCTGTAATTGCCAATATTCGTGGGGTAGATTATGCATTTACGGTAAGTGGCCAAAGTTTTATTGAATTTAAGTTAG
>VGMK01000231.1 GCA_016866375.1 Bacteroidota bacterium | reverse complement strand
CGCTGCGTGTTTAAAGAATATGCCCTTCTTAGCGTCGTTAATTTTAAAATTTGCTGGTATACTTCAGGATTGTAAAGTCGTGCATATTTAACGTAAGCACCTATAAAAATATTAAACTCATAATACGCATAATGAGTTTGCAAAGCCTCTTTGAAAAATGTAATAGCAAGAGCCGTGTCCTTGTTTTTTAAGGCATTGTCGTAGGCAATTAATGCCGCTGTACAGCCATTTTGATAGGCGGAATATTCATCCATAAGTCCAACGATACCATTCACATTTGCCCCGACGTTTGATTGTTTTGAAACATATGTTTTATAACGAAAGAGCTGCTCCTTGGCTTCCACACTCACCACTTTTTCAATAAGGTCTGATTTGAAAAATTTGTCGGCAATTTGATTTTCTTGATCGGTAAGAACCAAATAAATGGACGGATCAATGAGAAAACCATTGGAAGCATTTTTATGATGCGTAGATTCGTGAATTATGGATTCAAATTCGTCGATCAAATCCTCCTTTTTTTGTGCATTGAAATCATTTGCCTTTAACACACCCCCAACATAAACAGTCCAGTTATTTGGAGACGAATAACTTGTTTGAATTAACGAAACATAAGAAGGAGCATACTGTTGACAAAAGGTAATCACATAATCCTTTTCGGAATACATCGGGACATTCTCTGGAAAATTGGTTTGTTCTTTCACGGTAACTAAAGGCAGCGCGTTATGCTCTACACATTCTGTCACCCGGCACTCCGAAACTTGGGAAAATAACTGATTAGAAAAAAATAACAACGAAACGAAAATCATGTTTGCATTCATAACAAGAAAATTTAAGTAGTCGTTTTGTCATCAACCTAATAATACTTCTGAAAAAATTGGTTACAAGGTATTGACGACTTCTCAGTGAAAATTCAAAACAAAAAAAAGACTTTTTCTTGTTCTCGTATTATTTTTTACTATTTTAACAACAGATTTTGAAAAATAATCACCTACCAAATGAGTAAACTTCTTCTTATTTTTTCAATAATTTTTATTAGCTGTGGAAGTTTTTCTCAAAGCAGGTACATCTCGACAACAACTAAAAAAATAGTTTTTACAAGAGATGGAGGTAAATGCCAGTGCTGTGGCGGCTATTCCAACCTTGAATACGATCATGTTGTCCCATTTTCCTGCGGAGGAAGCAGTGAGCCCTCAAATATTCAATTACTTTGCCTCACATGTAATCGAAGTAAATCAAATAGTTGTTACTGCAAGGTTCACAACAGAAAGGTAGGAATCAATTGCTGCGATGGGAAAACTTCAGTGAGGAAATCATCCCCAGGATCACAGAAAAATGTAAGTGCGTCAAGCCAATGCACGGGTACCACTAAAAAAGGAGCGCGTTGCAGAAATCGGACAACCAATTCATCCGGTCGTTGCTATTTACATTAATGAGGTATCAACTAACTCGAAATAAAACAACAAATGGAATTTTTATTTGCACTTGATCAGGATACAGAGGAAGTAATCGTTTCACATTCGCCAAAGGGCAGTTCAAAAATAAATTTTATTGAACGTATTAAAAAGGAAGACAACACGCAGTTTTACGGGGCAGTTGAATTCTTATATACTATTTCTAGTTCCAGTAAATTTAACGCGAAAGTATTCAAAACCATGGATAAAGTGTGCCAATTACTTTACACTGAACATCAAGAAATTTATCCCATTTCACGACAATAATTTTACGCTGATTTCTTAGTAAGAATCGGGGAAGGTGCCGGATTTTGTCCCAACTTTTCACTCGACAAACCATTTCAAACGCATCAAATAGTTTACGGGCAACGGAGCGTTTCACTCCTTAAATGGACTTAAAAATAAAATTAAGGCAAGAGTTCTTTGATTCCTGCGACCAACTCGTCGAGGTCATCGAGAGAGGTATAAACATTCGGGGTGACTCGGACACCATTGACTTTTTCATACTCAATCGCCACCGTATGAACCTTGCGATTTTTAAAAAGAGCCCCCTCAATTTCGGTGCCCTTCATCCCTTGAATTCCGATATTCGCAATGCCGCAAGAATAGTTTTTTTCAAGAGGAGAGTAAAATACAACTCCCGGTAAATTTTTTACTTGGTCAGTCCAATATTTTTTTAGAAAAAATAAGCGTTTTTCTTTTCGTTCTGATCCAATTAAATGATGAAAGTCAATTGCGGTTCCAATGGCCATTTCCGCCGCAAAAGAGCGAGTCCCAAGGGTTTCAAATTTTCGTATATTGTCACTGTCCGGCTGGTCGTTGGAAAGTAAAGCCCAAACCTTTTGAATTTTATCTTTCTTGATATACAGCATTCCATTTCCGAAAGGAGCACACATCCATTTATGTAAACTTGTTCCGTAATAATCACAACCCAAGTCGGGTATTTGATATACCGT
>VGMK01000230.1 GCA_016866375.1 Bacteroidota bacterium | reverse complement strand
TTCCAAACGTCATTACCGCAAATAATGACGGCACTAATGATGAATTAAATATTCACGAAAATTTTAAAACGTGCGAGGAATATACGCTTTACATTTTTAATCGGTGGGGAAATTTAGTCTTTGAACAGACGCTTTACTCTCCGCAATTCAGAGGCGAAACAACGACAGGTGATATTCTAGAGGGGGGTGTTTATTTTTATAAGCTCATTGTGCATGACGCGGACCAAGACAAATCTGTAAAACATGGTTATATCCACGTTATAAGGTAAAATCACAAGTTATCCTGAAATTCACCCTTCACAAAATCAATCGAAACTTCAACCGTCAACGTTTCCAATTGTGAAAGCATCTCAAAAATTTTAACTGAAAATTCCAATGAAGTGGATGTTTCACTCATTTGGTCTCCTGCAAGGTTGATAATTCTGACAACATCCTCCCTGGATTTCTTTATCATACCCCATGCTGTAGAGGATAAAAAGAGCTGATGTACTACATTTTGGTCATACTCTTCACGAATATTTTTCAACATTTCGGTTTGAAGCACACGTGCTGCAATTCCTGGTTTATTTAATCTCAGTACGAGATTATTTGGATGAATTCTCTCTAAAAACAAAATTGCCTGCTGATAAGCCTGAAAACGATTAGGCAGAAAAAATTCTTGCCGTTGTTTTTTCAACTCGATTTGTAAAAACTTAATTTCCCGCACTTCGGCTTTTTTTAAAAATAAATGAATTATCCATACAATACTGAGCAGGGCTAGAATTAATACAATAAGAATTAGCTGATCCATAGCATCGGTTGTTTTTTACAAATATAGAGTTATGTTAAAAGATATGGGAATTTTTCAGCACACTTATCGCAAAGCTTTTTAAATTTACCGCAAAAGACCAATGTCACAAGTCCTAATTATAACCGTTTTAGCATCCTATTTCGGAGCACTGATATTGATTTCATATATTACTTCAAAAAATGCCAGTTCAGAAACTTTTTTTACCGGTGACAGACAAAGTCCTTGGTATCTGGTAGCATTTGGTATGATCGGAGCTTCGCTATCGGGGGTTACATTCATTTCAGTTCCTGGAAAAGTAGTAAACGATGGCATGGCTTATTTCCAGGTGGTCATGGGATATGTATTAGGATACATTGTCATTGCGCAGCTCTTAATGCCAATTTACTACCGTTTAAACCTTACCTCAATTTATGAATTTCTCGAAAAAAGATTGGGATTGGTGAGTTATAAAACTGGGGCTGCCTTCTTTATTTTATCTCGAACTTTAGGTTCTGCTATACGACTTTACCTCGCAACCGTTGTACTTCAACTTTTCCTATTCGATGACCTTGGGGTTCCCTATTGGTTGACAGCTTGCATCACGATCTTACTTATTTGGGTCTATACTTTCAAAGGCGGCATAAAAACGATTGTGTACACGGATACATTTCAAACCTTTTTCCTAATTAGCGCGGTAGTGATATGCACAGTAATTGTTGCAAATGCATTGAATGTTGATTTACTTGGACTTTGGGACAGTATTAGCGAAACAAAAACCACTCAAGGAAACTCCATGACCAGAATTTTTGTTTTTGATGATCCCAATGCCAAGAATTATTTTTGGAAGCACTTTTTTGGCGGAATGTTTTTGACAATCGCTATGACCGGTTTGGATCAAGATCTGATGCAAAAGAATTTAACCTGTAAAAATATCAACGATGCCAAAAAAAATATGTATTCATTTACAGGAGTTCTTTTGGTAACTAATTTGTTGTTTTTAATATTAGGGGGTGCACTTTACGTATATGCCTTTTCTGAAGGTATTCCACTACCCACAAAAACTGACCACACCTTCCCTACTCTTGCCCTAAATCATTTTGGAACCATTGCTGGGATCTTTTTTCTACTTGGGATAACTGCGTCTTCCTACGCATCTGCAGACAGTGCATTGGCAGCATTAACCACTGGCTTTTGCATTGACTTTCTAAATTTTAAAAAGAAAGGGGAAACTGAAAAGAGGAAACTTATGCTTTTTGTTCACATAGGATTTTCTATTTTATTTTTGCTTATTATTTTGGCAACTAATTGGTACATCTCGCAAAATCCAAAAACTGATATAATTGATATTATTTTAACATTAGCGTCTTATACGTATGGCCCCTTAATAGGATTATTTGCCTTTGGTATATTTACAAAAAGAATCATTAGATTTAATTGGCTTGTGCCACTTATCTGTATAATTATTCCCTTTTTATGTTATTTGCTTGACAAAAATTCAAATTGGATTGTAGGACAATATAAGTTTGGTTATGAAATGTTAATTATCAATGGTGGCATGACCTTTTTATGTTTATATTTATTTTCAGTTAAATCTAAAACTGTGGCACATGCTACGTATTAATCTCAATGACAATGGGCAGCACTTACGTTTTGCCCCATTAACATTAAC
>VGMK01000229.1 GCA_016866375.1 Bacteroidota bacterium | reverse complement strand
TATTTTTCTGTAAAAACTATGTAGCCTTCTTCGCCAATATAGTAATCTTCACTGTCGAGTTTTCCTCTATTTGAAAATGATGATAGATCTTCAGTCATTTAATAACTGGGTGTCAGAAAAATTAATTTGTTCTATAATTGAACCCTTCAATCTCACGCATAACAATTCGAGTATAAAAATGTTCATAAAAAGAGAGGATTTAATACACGATATAATTTCAGGAAATAAATTGCGTAAACTAAAATATAATATTATTGCTGCCGAACAAAACGGATGCAAACGACTGCTAACATTCGGTGGGGCATTCTCAAACCATATTTTGGCTACTGCTTCTTTATGCCTTGAATTTCAAATTCCTCTCACAATTATGGTAAGAGGAGATGAATTGACTTCAGCGTCTAATAAAATTTTATCCTATTGCCAAAAAGGTGGAATTGATTTACGTTTTCTGAGCCGTGACACCTATACTCAACTCAAAAAAATGAACGGTTTGAACTACATGGAAGAAGAAAAATATTGGTGTATTCCAGAGGGAGGAGCGAATGAACAAGGCATTCTGGGAGCCTCTGAAATTTTAAAAGATGTTGGAAAGTATGATGCATATATTGTCGCACAAGGGACAACTACAACCAGTTTGGGTATTTACCGAACGATGGCTGATGATGCAAAATTATATGTAGTACCAAGCCTCCGAAATTTTAATTGTATTGCGGAGATGAAAAGTATGAATGGCACACATGAATTTTCAAAAAAAATTGTCCCTCTTGTTTACGATGAGCTCGGCAGATACGGTAAAATGACAGAAACACTTCAGGAATTTCAAAATTCAATCCAGTATCAAACAACCATTCTGTTCGATCCCATTTACACCTTGAAAGCATTATTTGCTTATTGTAAATTTATCGTTTCCCACAAAAACCAGTCGTTGAAAAGCGACAATGTCCTATTCATACATACGGGAGGGCTCAATCAAGACTGGTGGAATTAAAAATCGCCTAGGTTTAATAAACTACTATGCCTCAAAAATAATTCGTCTTTGTTGGTAACGAAAAGAGGAATAAGAACAACAATTCGCGCATCTTGAACGAGAAAATTACGTAGGATGTTAATTTTTAATTTGATTTTAGAGAAGACAAAAGCGTTTTCAATTGCCTTGCCTCTGCTACATCATGAACGCGCAATATGTTTGCACCTTTGCATGCTGCAAATGTATTTAAAATCGTCGTTCCGTTTAAGGCCTCCTCGACGGAAATGTTGAGTGTCTTATAAATCATTGATTTTCGGGATAAACCATATAGGATAGGTCGCTCGAGGATTTTCAAGTTTTCTGATTCTTTTAACAACTTAAAATTATCTTCTAAAGATTTGTTAAACCCAAAGCCCGGGTCTAATATGATGTCGATCAAATTATTTTTAGTAAAAATTTGTAACTTTTCGGAAAAAAATAAAAGTGCATCGCTGATGATTGAATCTAATTGGTGTGTTAACACATTATTTTTTTTTCCTCCTCTGTTGTAGGTCAAAATATAGCCGAGTTTGTGCTGACTTATATGGGAAATACACGATTCTGTGATAGCTCCTCCGCTGATATCGTTTATGATGTCAGCACCCTCGTCAATAACAAAATTTATGGTTTTCTCTGAAAAAGTGTCTGCCGAAATTAAAACGGAAGGAAAAGTTTTTTTTAGAAGTGAAATGGTGCTACCTATTTTTTTTATTTCGTCAGAACTTGAAATATTTGGCGCCTCCGGCCGGGTGGATACCGCCCCAATGTCTATGATGTTTGCACCATTTAAAATGAGCTGCTCTGCGTGGTTCAATAATGATTTATCTGTCTTTCGCGTATAATGTTCAAAAAAGGAGTCCTCACTAAGGTTCATGATCGCCATGATCCAAAGATCATCAAAACGATAAAGTTTTCCCTTAATATGTATCAAATCAGATTGCATAAAATCATGTAAATTTGTTCAAATGAATAAAACAGAACTCGAATATACGAATGTAATTCATCAATGTAGATCAGTTTTTGAGAAAAAAACATTCGACTACGGAACCTCTTGGCGCATACTTCGTCCAAGTTCTTTAACGGATCAGTTGTTTATTAAAGCGCAGCGAATTCGGACTATTCAAGAAAATGGTGAAAAAAAAGTTGATGAGCCCTTTGAGGATGCTTTTATGGCTATAGTGAATTACTGTGTGATGGCAATTATTCAGTTGCATTTACCTGTTGAAATAGATAAAACTGAACTAGGTGCGCATGAAGCGATGGAAAGATACGAGAAAGTCACACGCGAAGCGTTCATCCTTATGAAAGCCAAAAATCATGATTATGGCGAGGCGTGGAGAGATATGAGAGTGAGTTCGTTGACCGACCTAATTTTGACGAAAATATTACGCATCAAACAGATTGAGGATAATTCAGGAGTTACACTAGCAAGTGAAGGA
>VGMK01000228.1 GCA_016866375.1 Bacteroidota bacterium | reverse complement strand
AAAGGAGGCCAATTTATAATAAGAAAAACAAGTCCTGCGGAAATCTTCACACCTGAAGAATGGAATGAGGAACACCGTATGATTGCCAAAATGTGTGACGATTTTATCGAACAAGAGGTTTTTCCCAATATTGAACGAATTGATCGTATGGAAGACGGTTTAATGTCTACTATTATGGAAAAAGCGGGAGAACTTGGCATGTTAGGGCTTTCGGTACCTGAAGAGTTTGGCGGCATGGATGTTGACTTCAAAACAACCTTACTGGCTGCTGAAAGACTTGGAAAAGGTTATTCATTTTCAGTGGCCTATGGCGCCCACACGGGAATCGGTACACTTCCCTTATTGTATTATGGGAATAAAGAACAAAAGGAAAAGTATGTCGCAAAATTAGCTTCAGGCGAGTGGAAATCGGCTTATTGTTTAACCGAACCAGGATCTGGATCAGATGCCAATTCAGGCAAAACAAAAGCCACGCTTTCAAGTGATGGTAAGTATTATATCTTGAATGGACAAAAAATGTGGATCACAAACGGAGGATTTGCAAATCTTTTAACAGTCTTTGCTAAAATTGAAGATGATAAAAATCTGACCGCATTTCTCGTTGAAGCGAATTCTGAAGGAATTTCCTTAAATCCGGAGGAGAAAAAAATGGGAATAAAGGGCTCTTCTACGCGTCAAATATTCTTCAATAACGTAAGAGTCCCGATTGACAATATTTTATCGACGCGCGAAAATGGATTCAAAATAGCATTGAATATCCTCAATATTGGACGAATTAAGTTAGCTGCATCCGTGATGGGTGGATCGAAAGGCACCATTTCAGAGGCTGTAAAATATGCCAATGAACGCGAACAATTTGGACGTCCAATTTCCAAATACGGAGCAATTCGTTTCAAATTAGCAGAGGCAGTAATTCGAACTTTTGCCGTAGAATCCGCCACCTATCGGGCAGGGCAAAATATCGACGATGCCATTGCCGGATTTATAAACGAAGGAATTGATAAATCAGACGCAACATTAAAAGGTATTGAACAATTTGCACCAGAATGTGCGATATTAAAAGTAGCTGGATCAGAGGCCCTTGATTACGTTGTTGATGAGGCTGTACAAATTTTTGGAGGCATGGGCTATTCTGCGGAGTCAGTTGTAGAAAGAGCCTACCGAGATGCACGAATTAATCGTATTTACGAGGGAACGAATGAAATAAACAGAATGCTAATTGTGGATATGGTTCTCAAAAGAGCCTTGAAAGGTGAATTGGACTTGATGGGCCCAGCAATGACAGTTGCCAACGAGTTAATGAGCATTCCGGACACGAGTAGTCCTACAGGTGACATTCTTGAGGAAGAGGACAAACTTATTGAAGGCTTTAAAAAATGTGTTTTAATGGTGGCAGGGTCCGCTGTTCAGAAACTTATGCAAAGTATAGCTAAGGAACAAGAGATTTTGATGAACATCGCAGATATCGCCATAATGACTTATTTAGCTGAATCTACTCTACTTCGCGTCCATAAAAAAATCGCAGCGCAAGGCGAAGGAAACTGTGCAGTTGAACTGGCAATTGTTAAAACATTGATGTACGATTATGCTGACAAAATTCAGAAAACTGCCAAAGATGCGATATATAGTTTTGCTGAAGGTGACGAAGCCCAAATGATGCTTATGGGACTTAAGCGTTTTACAAAAACAGGAGCTCACAATCCAAAAATGGCTAGACAACTAATCGCTCAAAAATTAATTGAGGCCAATAAATATTGTTTTTAGTACCTTGACTAAACTGAAATATTTTTAATTAGTACAAAAGATGTTTAGATGATCTTAAATTTTATTAAACGGAGTATATAGTTTCCATTATTCTTTTCACCTTCTTTTCATCCACACGTAAAATGGTTTCTGAGAAGGAAGAGTCTTCATCCAGAAGTACTTTGGATGTTCCCGAAAAATGAATGGAACGAGCCCTAGTCTCTTGAATGAGCCGTTTAATATTGTTAGAATTTACACCCCCACCTGGCATAATTTCAATTCTATCTTGAACATGAGCCACCATCTGCCTCAAAATCGGTAAACCTAAATCAACATTTGAAGAAAAACCCGATGTTAAAACCCGATTAAATTTAAGTTCAATCAACTGATCTAATGATCTCGCCCAGTCGATACTCTCGTCTACCGCTCTGTGAAAGGTGAGGTGTAAATTACCGGTAAGCGTTCGTATTTCCTTTAAAAATAACATATCTATTTCAAAATTCTCTTTTAGTCCTCCGATGGTTATACCTGAAGCGCCATTTCTACTAAAGTATGCTACATCGCGCAGCATTACCTTTTTTTCATCTTTGCTGTAACAAAACCCCCCTGCTCTTGGACGAATCAATACATGTGTTTCAATTCCGAGTTCTTTTGATATTTCAAATAAGCCGGGAGAGGGTGTCAAACCTCCTTGATCTAAGTCCTGACAAAGTTCAATCCGAGTAACACGATATTTCGATGC
>VGMK01000227.1 GCA_016866375.1 Bacteroidota bacterium | reverse complement strand
AAGGCAGCAACTTGTAGTTCAAGCAGATATTCTCCATCGGTTACTGAATTCGGAACATAAATAAGTTCGGTAATGGTTCGTGTGTAATCTGGGTTTTCTGGCACGTTCCAAAAGGCATGATGAAACGCTAACTTTCCCCCGTCCTCCTCTCTATCTACGGAGGGTAAATCAACCAATAAGTGTTTGGTACCTAATTCATCGAGTAAGGAAATAACATCCAAATCGAAATAGGTAGGATTTGTATTGGAATAATCTTTTGAAAATTTTGAATTATCATTTGGCAGAGTACGTATCAAGACCGCCTCTGAAAAGGATTTATCAATGCGATTTTCTAATAGTTTCTTTTTAATAATTGTATCCCCATTTTCGAGAAAATCTGGAGTTACACTAACCAAACTTGCTTTCCAGAAAAACGATTTTAAATGACGATTAATGGCGTGCACTTCCTCAGAAATGTGCCCCAAACACTCCGTATGTGTTCCATGGCCATGCGGGTTAAAAAAAATATCTCGAAAATTCGTTGAACCTCCTTCCGCTACGGATCCAATAAATCCATTGGCACGTACGATTTTAAATTCAGGAGGTTCTACATACCAGGCCCTCACATGTTCATTCTCAGAACGAATAGGAATGGAGACATCAATGGGTTTATTCGTGTCAATAAATTCAGAAGAGTTTAAATACAAGCGCATATTATCAAATGTAGGTTAAAAATATCAGTTGAAACCGACCTTCTCTCGAATTGTTAAATTCCTTTTGTTAAAATTCCTGTTTAAGAGTGATTTTTCCATAAGCTTAGCGTGTATCTTTGCATTATGGAACAAAATCAGGATCGACTCAAAGACATTATCTCTCACGCCAAGGAATATGGGTTTGTTTTCCCTTCCTCGGAAATTTATGATGGACTTGCAGCAACTTATGATTACGGCCAATTGGGGGCAGAACTAAAAAACAACATCAAAACCTATTGGTGGAAAGCAATGGTGCAGTTGCATGAGAACATCGTGGGAATTGATGCGGCAATTTTCATGCACCCCACCACGTGGAAAGCTTCCGGGCATGTAGATGCTTTCAATGATCCGCTTATCGATAATAAAGACTCAAAGAAAAGATACCGAGCGGACGTTTTATTAGAGGAACACATAGAAAAAATTCGGATAAAAATAGATAAAGAAGTAGAAAAGGCCAGAACCCGATTTGGAGAAGAATTCAGCGAAGATCAATTTATTGCAACCAATCCTAATGTTCTCCGAAATCAAGAAAAAATCGATTCAATTGAAGCGCGTATGAAATACGCACTAGAGGCCAATGATTTAGAAGGGGTCCGTCAATTAATTTTAGATTTAGACATTGCTTGTCCCATTTCTGGTTCAAAAAATTGGACCGAAGTGCGACAATTTAATCTAATGTTCTCTACCGAATTGGGTTCGGTCGCAGGAGATGCCTCTACTATTTACCTCCGCCCAGAAACGGCACAGGGGATTTTCGTTAACTTTTTAAATGTACAAAAGTCAGGAAGGATGAAAATCCCATTCGGAATCGCGCAAATTGGAAAGGCCTTCAGAAATGAAATTGTGGCGCGTCAATTCATTTTCAGAATGCGCGAATTTGAGCAAATGGAAATGCAATTTTTCGTGCGTCCTGGGCAAGAAATGGAATGGTACGGCTATTGGAAAGAGTTGCGAACAAAATGGCATAAAAACTTAGGTTTGGGGGATTCTAATTACAGGTTTCACGATCATTTGAAGTTGGCACATTATGCCAATGCAGCGTGTGATATTGAATTTAATTTCCCAATGGGATTCAAAGAATTGGAAGGGATACATTCTCGTACCGATTTTGATTTAAAACAGCATGAAAAATACTCTGGAAAAAAATTGCAATATTTTGATCCTGAATTAAATGAAAGTTACATACCCTATGTCATTGAGACATCCGTCGGATTAGATAGACTTTTTCTTGCAGTCATGAGTGCGGCTTTGAAAAATGAAATATTGGAGGATGGCTCCGAACGAACCGTTTTGCAAATCCCTCCGGTTTTAGCGCCGTATAAAGCGGCGGTACTTCCGTTGGTAAAAAAAGATGGTTTACCTGAAAAGGCGCGAGAAATTCAAAAAGCACTTCAGCGAGAATTCAACGTGCAATATGATGAAAAAGATGCCATCGGCAGGAGATACCGAAGACAGGACTCAATTGGGACACCTTTCTCGATTACCATTGATCATCAGACCCTTGAGAACAATACTGTTACCATTAGAAATCGAGATACTATGCAACAAGAGCGTGTAGCAGTTTCCCAAATATCGACGATTATTGCTAGAGAGGCCAGTTGGAAATCAATTTTAGAAAAACTTTAGGTTGAAATATTTATTAGTACTTAGTTTTTTAATCCTCTACTGCACTGTTTCTGTTGCGCAAATGGTTTTAAATCAAGAGGGTCAGGCATTTACGGATGTTCCCTTTTTCAATGCCACATTTGTTCGTGCAAGTGGCTTGAAATCCATGGAGGGCAAAGTTTCGATTAAAAAACCAGGAGATAT
>VGMK01000226.1 GCA_016866375.1 Bacteroidota bacterium | reverse complement strand
ACTATTTCGCATGCCGGATATATCAAGCGAACCAACCTGACTGAATATAAAGTTCAGAATAGAGGTGGTATGGGATCAAAAGGCTCAGCGACAAGAGATCAAGATTTCCTCGAACATCTTTTTGTTGCAACCAATCATAATTACCTCTTGATTTTTACGGAAAAAGGACGTTGTTTTTGGATGCGTGTATATGAGGTGCCGGAAGGAAATAAAACCTCGAAAGGCAGGGCTATTCAAAACCTAATCAATATTCCACAGGACGACAAGGTGAAGGCTTATGTTAAAGTGCAAGACTTAAATGATAAAGATTATATCAACAACAATTTCATTGTAATGTGCTCTAAGCATGGAGTCATCAAAAAAACATCCCTAGAGGCGTATTCGCGTCCAAGGTCAAATGGTATCAATGCCATTTCAATTCGGGACAACGACGAATTATTAGAGGCAAAATTAACGAATGGTAAAAATGAAATTGTTCTTGCAACCAGTTCAGGAAGAGCGATTCGCTTTAATGAATCCACTGTGCGTCCAATGGGAAGAAATGCATCTGGTGTCCGTGGTGTATCGCTTGGCGACAAATACGACGAAGTTATTGGAATGATTTGCGTAGAGGACATTTATTCAACCATTTTAGTGGTTTCCGAGAAAGGGTACGGAAAACGAACTTTCCTAAACGATCCAGAGGATAAAGAACCGGTTTACCGCATCACAAATAGAGGAGGTAAAGGGGTAAAAACCTTAAATATTACAGAAAAAACCGGTCGTTTATTATCCATACAAAATGTATTCGATGAGGATGATTTGATGATTATTACAAAATCAGGTGTTACCATCAGAATGCACGTAGATTCCATTCGAACAATGGGTCGTGCAGCCCAAGGCGTCAGGTTAATAAACTTAAAAAATAACGCTGAGATTGCCGCTATAGCAAGGGTTCCAAGAAGCGAGGAAGAAGATAACGAAGAAGACATTGAATTATCAGACGATATGAATCAACCCGATCAGAATAAAACAGAAGCAGATGAGGAAAGTGGCATAGAAATTGAAAACGCCGATGAATAATTGTAATTTTACCAAAAATAATTGACTATGAAAAAATTCTTATTATCGTTGGCACTAGTAGGTTTGAGTTTATCGTCTTTTGCTCAAAAGAAATTTATCACGGATGCAGCCTTGTATATGAGAAAATACAATCCTATGGCAGGAGCTGATGCAGCTAAGAAAAATGTAGAAAAAGCAAAGGAATTTATTGATTTGGCCGCTGCAAATCCAGAAACGATGAACGATCCAAAAATGTTTTTGTATCAAGGTCAAGTCTATTTCGCTTTAACAGAAATCGCCATGATAGATAAAATGAATGGCGGCACCGTCGATGTTAAAAAAGTAGAAGAATACGCCGCAACAGCCGAAAACGCGTTTAAGAAAGTAAGAGAAGATCCGAAAAAGATGTATGTTCAAGATATCTCAGATTTCTTTAATCCGAGACTGTCGTTTGCTTTAACACAAGGTGACGCTGCGAGAGAGAAAAATGAGTTAGCTATTACAACAACTTTTTATACATTCGCACTCGGTTATAAAAAAATAATGGGAGAACAAGACAATAATTTAGAGTATGTAACGTCACAATTCTTATCCGCTGCTGTAAACCAAATGCTCGATAAAAAAGAGATTGATAAAGCAGTTGAACTTGGCCAAGCAGTCTACGGTGTCATTCCCAAAAATATAAATGTGCTTATATCGATGATTAATATATACTTGCAAAAAAATGACATCAGCACTGCTGAAAAGTATTTAAATGAAGCCCTAGCCATAGACCCAAGTAATAAACAATTATATTATGTCTTGGGGACGGCTTACATGGACTTAAACGAAAATGTAAAAGCTGAGCAAGCTTTAATAAAGGCACTGGAGATCGATTCAAGTTATGGAGAAGCGCAATATCAGTTAGGTGCACATTATGTAAACTGGGCAAAGGATATTCAATCATTGAGGGATAAATTTGATATGAAGTCAGCGAAATATAAAGAGTTAGACATACAATTCAATGAAAAATATTCTGAAGCACTTAAATACTTGGAGCCTTGGATAGCCGCTAATCCTAATGAGTGCTCAGTTTACAATATCATATCAGGTATTTACTACCGATTGAAAAATGATGAAAAAGATGCGGAGTATCAGGCAAAGTATAAAGCATGTAAAAAATAAAACCTTAAACCCCGGAGACGGGGTTTTCTATTTATTTGAAAATGATTCGAACTTTCTTCTTGGGGATAAAGATTTCGATGCCTATTTATTCGGCACCTGGATTTTGATTGGATTTGAATAGAGAACGATTTTAAATGAAAAAGGGGCTTAAAATAGTAGACATTATCCGTACAGACTTTGAGTTCACTCAAAATCATTAACTTTGCTCGATGCATTTTCTTTATCCTGAAAGGTTGTGGTTTTTGTTGCTACTAACGATTCCTATTATCATACATTTATTTCATTTCAGGAGACAAAAAACACTTTTCTTTTCCTCGCTTCGCTTCATTAAGTTTAT
>VGMK01000225.1 GCA_016866375.1 Bacteroidota bacterium | reverse complement strand
GTTTCAGATAAAAAGAAAATAGTTGTTTTAGGTTCAGGTCCAAATAGAATCGGACAAGGAATTGAGTTTGATTATTCTTGTGTTCACGGTGTTTTGGCAGCAAAGGAATGTGGTTTTGAAACCATCATGATTAATTGCAACCCGGAAACTGTTTCTACAGATTTCGATACAGCGGATAAATTGTATTTCGAGCCTGTTTTTTGGGAACATATTTATGACATCATTCAACATGAAAAGCCAGAAGGTGTGATTGTTCAGTTGGGTGGGCAAACGGCTTTGAAGTTGGCTGAAAAACTTCACAGATATGGTGTAAAGATAATAGGAACAAGTTTTGATGCCTTAGATTTAGCGGAAGACCGAGGTCGTTTTTCGAAATTACTGGAGAAAAATAACATTCCATTCCCGAAATACGGAGTTGTTGAAAGTGCTGAGCAAGCTTTAGTTTTGGCTGATCAACTTGGTTTTCCATTATTGGTGCGTCCTTCCTACGTTCTTGGTGGACAAAAAATGAAAATCGTTATTAACAAGGATGAATTGGAGCACCACGTGGTGGACATTATCAATGAAATGGGGAGTAATCAAATTTTATTGGATCATTTTTTAAATGCGGCTATTGAAGCGGAAGCGGATGCAATTTGTGACGGTGAAAATGTTTACATCATTGGAATTATGCAACACATTGAACCTGCAGGAATTCACTCTGGAGATTCCTATGCGGTTTTACCTCCTTACAATTTAGGTGATTTTGTGATGACGCAAATTGAAGACATCACCAAGAAAATCGCTATCGAATTGAGAACGGTCGGTTTATTAAATATTCAATTTGCCATTAAAGACGATAAGGTGTATGTCATTGAGGCCAATCCGCGTGCGTCGAGAACAGTTCCTTTCATTGCGAAAGCTTACGATGAGCCTTATGTGAATTATGCCACAAAAGTCATGTTGGGAGTAAACAAAGTAACCGATTTTAATTTCAATCCACGCAAAGAAGGTTATGCGATTAAGATCCCGGTTTTCTCTTACGAGAAATTCCCAGACGTAAAAAAGGAACTTGGTCCGGAAATGAAATCTACGGGAGAAGCGATTCGTTTCATCAAAAACTTGAAAGATCCTTTCTTTACCAAGGTTTACTCAGAAAGAAACATGCACTTGTCGAGGTAGACAGCCCTATTTTGTTCAAATTAATTTAGCGAAACATCGAAAAGATTCACGTTAAACCTTTTCGCATTGCGTATATTTGTACAAGTGGATAATGTGAAACAAATTACTGCACCTATTGAGCAAGAACTCAAAGATTTCGAAGCATATTTTCGAAAAGCAATGAAGTCGGATGTTTCTTTGTTAGACAAGGTAACACATTACATTATTAAGAGAAAGGGAAAGCAGATGCGACCTATGTTTGTTTTCTTAACGGCAAAAATGTTGGGAGAAGTCAACCAATCTACCTTCGATGCAGCAACCTTGGTTGAATTACTTCATACGGCAACGATAGTTCACGACGACGTAGTTGACGATGCAGCAGAACGAAGAGGTTTTTTTTCGGTAAATGCTCTCTGGAAGAATAAAATCGCCGTTTTAGTTGGTGATTACATGTTGTCGAGAATATTATTAATCTCCATCGAAAAAAACAATACAGATCTACTCGGAGTGATTTCCAGAGCAGTAAGGGAAATGAGCGAAGGGGAGTTGTTGCAAATTGACAAAGCGCGGAAATTAGATATTACGGAAGAGGTTTATTTTGACGTCATTAAGAAAAAAACAGCCTCGCTGATTTCAACGTGTTGTGAAGCAGGGGCGCTAAGTATCGGGGATACCCAAAATAGAGAACGAATGCGCTTGTTTGGAGAATATGTTGGTATGGCCTTCCAGATTAAAGACGATATCTTTGATTACGGGTCGTCCACAAAAATAGGTAAGCCAACAGGAAATGATATCCGAGAAAACAAAATGACTTTACCGATTATCTATGCGTTAAACCATGTTGAAGAGGATGAAAAAAGGAAGTTGATGGATATTCTTAAGAACCACAATGACAATTCGAAGAAAATAAATCAGGCAATAGAAATCGTTATTAATGCAGGTGGAATTCACTATGCTGAAAAAATAATGCTAGATTTCGCGAACAAAGCTTTAGCTTTAATTCAAGATTTGCCAGAAACGGACGCTAAGAAATCTATAGTAGCCTTGGTAGATTACACCATGAAAAGAGAGAAATAATGAAAGTGTATTTAATTTTTTTAATCCCTGTTTTTGCGCTTGTTTCTTGTGGAAAGAGCGACGAAAATACAAGTGACGAGAGCAGCGTTGAATCGCAAGAAGTTAAAATTGAAAACGGAGTAAAAACAGTTTATTTTAAGGGTACTGAAAAAATAAGATTTCGAGGTAACGTAAACAAGGATAGCTTGTGGGAAGGTAAGGTGTCGGCATTCAGAGAAAATGGATTGTTATGGTCTGTTTTAACATACGCTAATGGAATTGAAAACGGAGTTGCTCAAGTCTATCATCCGAATGGAAAACTATTTTATTCTGGTGAATATGAAAAAGGTCAAAAAAAAGGCGTTTGGTATTTCTATTCCTTTGAAGGTAAGTTTATAAAAGAAGTTTCATACGAAAAGGCATACGATTAATTGAGTAT
>VGMK01000224.1 GCA_016866375.1 Bacteroidota bacterium | reverse complement strand
AATTGATGTCATTAAAGGAGTCCATAGGAATAAATTCATAATATACCTCTGAATTTGTCATCAGTAATAACTCATTTATATCCTTTTGGTCTTGCATACCGAAATATCCCTCAGAGGAATTATAAGATTCCACATAATTTATTTCTTTTCCAATGAGTGTATCAAACGTCTTTCGATAGGGCCCAATATTCATTCCCCCGTGAATAAATAATTCAAGATTTGGCCAGACTTCCGAGATGGAATTTTTATGACTAATTTCAAGAATCCTTCGAAGTAGGAGAGAGGTCCAACTCGGTATACCCGCAATAATGCAAACATTTTCATCTAAAACGGCCTTTGCCATTTGGTCTAGTTTCACTTCCCAATCTCCTTGAAGTGCAATTTCTTTAGCAGGGGTTCTTCTCATTTCGGTCCACCAGGGTAAATGATCAATAATAATGGCAGATAAATCTCCTATGAAAATCCCATTACGCTCCTTGCGTATCTCGCCGCTACCACCAACAATTAAATGTTTTGCATTAAATAATTTTCGATTTGGCAAATTGGCGTAGTACTGCGCCAAAAGGTCTTTACCGTTGGCATAATGGTTTTCTTGCAGGGATTGGATGGTGACAGGGATTAATTTCTTTCTGTTTGCTGTGGTTCCCGAGGATTGAGCGAACCATTGTGTTTTTCCTGGCCATAATACATCCTCTTCGCCTTGCATCGTGCGATCGATGTATGGTTTTAAGGTGCTGTAGTCTTGTAAAGGAATGTCGTTGAAGGAAATATTTTTATCACTTACTGTGGCTTGTAATTCGCAAAAAAAACGAGTTTTTCGGAGTTGATAGCTTAGGTATTCGAGATTACTATGTTGAGCTACAATTGGGTTGTCACGATAAAAGTTGATTCTGTTCATTCTTTTACCGATAAACCAAGCAAATACGGCGTTAAAAGCCATTGAAGAAAAAAATTAGCCCCAAATAAGAATGTACACTATGATACCCAAAAGTGCAAGGGTATATAAAGTACCCAATGCAACCGTTGAGCTTTCGAAAAAAGTGTCACCTTTTTTATCGTTTGATTGACCTCCCATAACTATTAGACAAGTTCAAAGAATTAATCTCTTCCACCAAGTAACCTCAAAAGCGAAAGGAATAAGTTAATAAATAATATATAAAGTTGTAAACCTCCAATTAATGACATCTTTTGCATTCGTTCCCCGCTCAGCCCCTGCTGCGATACAGCTTTTAACTGTTGCATCTGGTAGGCCGTAAGTCCTGTAAAAACAAAAACTCCTATGCAGGAAATTATAAAGTCAAACTCTCCACTCTTCGTGAACATGTTAACAATGGAGGCTATAATCATTCCAATCAGCAGCATGTAAAGCAAACTCCCAAATTTAGTTAGGTCTACTTTGGTGGTGTATCCTAAAAAGGCCATGCCTCCAAAAGCCCCAGCACTCACGAAAAATGTTCGAATAATATCACCCATCGGAAAGGCAATAAAAATAGTGGATAGACTTAGTCCCATTAGGGCTGAGTATGCAATAAACAGCAGCGTCAGCGTGCCCATTGAAAAGCGCTCCACACCCCATTGGATAGCAATGCTAATCAGTAATGGGGAGAAAATAACTACCCAGAAAGTTATAGAAATTCCACCATCTGCCGCAATGAACAATTTGGAAAAATAGTCTAAGTTTGTACCTACCACATATGCCAAAATACCGGAAATAGCCAAAGCACCGAACATGTAGGTATAAACGCTTCGGAAGAAGACGCGTGTTGCGTCTGCAGCATAATAATTGTTGTTGTATTCACTCATGATTAATGTAGTTTTGAATGCACTAAGTTAATAAATTCTTTTCTTGTTGCGTCATTTAGTAAAAATAATCCTGTAAATGCACTGGTTGTTGTTGCTGCATTTTGTTTTTGCACCCCTCTCATCTGCATGCACATGTGAGCGCACTCTAGCACAACAGCGACGCCTTGAGGATTTAAATTACGCTGAATGCAATCTCTTATCTCTATGGTTAGCCTCTCCTGCACTTGTAAACGTTTGGCATACGCATCAACAACACGGGGAATTTTACTCAATCCAACAATTTTACCGTTGGGAATATATGCGATATGCGCTTTTCCAAAAAAAGGAAGCATGTGATGCTCACACAATGAATAAACGTCAATATCTTTTACAATAACCATTTCCGAATATTCCTCGTGAAATATAGCTTGATTCATAATTTCGTCGGCATTCAGTTTGTAACCTTGTGTTAAAAATAACATCGCTTTTGAGACACGCTCGGGTGTTTTAAGGAGTCCTTCTCGATTTGGATTTTCGCCAAGTTGCTCAATTATTTTACGGTAGTATTCCTCCATTGAATTTAATATCATTGTCTAAACGAAAGTTGCCTAAAAAGGTTCTTTACCGCCGAAATATTCTACAAAATTATTTTCTGTCTCCTCTAACTTGATTCTGGTTAACTCACCGCCCTCTCGACGAATCGGTTCCTCCAACATACTCCAAATGGTAATTGCCATATTTTCCGTAGAGGCCATTACATCTTTCATCACAGGAACATCTAAATTCAAGTTTTTATGATCTAGTGTTTCAATTACTAACTCCTTTACTAATTTCGAGAGCGTTTTTAAATTCATGACAAATCCCGTGTCCT
>VGMK01000223.1 GCA_016866375.1 Bacteroidota bacterium | reverse complement strand
CATGGGCAATTCCTAATTATTCTTTCTCTGGTGCCGCAATTGGACAAAACGGCGAATATGTTTGTCCTCCGCTATTTGCCAACTTTGTTGATTCTTCATTTTCTGCAGGACCAATTACGAATTGGCAATGGTCGTTTGGTAATGGTAATTCTTCTAGTTTGCAAAATCCAAGTACTACCTACGTTTTCCCGGGAACTTACGACTTAATATTACAAGTTACCGATGTCAACGGCTGTACTGATGATTCAGTGCTCATCGATTATGTGACTATTGGTGGTCCGAGTGGAAATCCAGATTGGGTACAACAAGCAGGAGAGTGTGCCCAAGGGGCTCAATTTGTCATCAATAACGCTCAAAACATTGTGAGTACAATTTGGGAAATGGGTGATAATACAACATTAAACGATAGCATTAATTTCTTCTACAATTACGGAAGTCCCGGAACCTATGTGCCGGGGGTCTATCTGTATGATGCCACGGGTTGTGAAGTTTTTTATCCTTTGGATCCAATAACTGTAACAGAAGATGGCCTTACTGCAATGTTTTCTGCAACACCAAATCCCGCCGAGCAAAATCAGTCAATCAATTTTGTTGATGCCTCCAGCTCAACGCAGTCTACTATCACAAATTGGTTGTGGGATTTTGGAACAGACATAATAAACAGTGTAACGAGTACGAGTCAATTGTACAGCTACCCAACAGTTGGTGGCTACCCTGTTACATTAACCGTATTTGATGACAATGGTTGTCAGGACCAATATACCGTAGTCATATATATAGAAGATCCAGATATTATCATTCCTAACGTAATAACGACAAATGGAGATGATATTAATGACTTATTTGTCTTGCCAATTGATGGGTTTTCTGAATTTGAAATTATAATTGTAAACAGATGGGGTAATGTAATCCACAAGGGTTCAAAAGACGCTAATAATCCTCTCTTATTGTGGGACGGAACGGTTGACTCATCCGGAGATGACGCCATAGAAGGTGTTTATTTTTGGCACCTGACGGGTAAGTTGCTTGGGGGTACACTCTTCGACAAACATGGTAACATTACAGTTTTAGAATCGAAGTAATCAAACTATTCTTGCGATTCAAAATCATAATCAACGGAAAGATTTGTAGATAGAGCTGCTAACACAGCAAGTTCATCACAACGCTCATTTTCAGGATGCCCGGCATGACCTTTCACCCAATGGAACTGCAATTGAAATTTAGATTGAATGGCTAAATAACGCCGCCACAAATCTTCATTTTTTTTACCCTTGAAATTTTTCTGCTGCCAAGTAAAGACCCAGCCCTTCGTAACGGAATCAATTACATACTTTGAGTCGCTGTATATACAAACTGGATATTTATTTGTTTTCAGATTTTCCAGTCCGATGATAACAGCTAATAATTCCATTCTGTTGTTCGTTGTACTCCGAAACCCTTGACTAATTTCTTTACGTTTTCCTTGAAATTCTAAAATCACACCATAGCCACCGGGTCCTGGGTTGCCCCGAGATGAACCATCGGTGTATAAATTTATGTCGGCCATCACTTTTTAAGTCTACCTGGATTTTGATTTAGGAAACTAGCCCATCCTTTTCCTTTTGCTTTATTGTGTTCCCCTACTCCTTTTGAAAAATGATGACAAACAGCAACCGCTAATCCATCTGTTGCATCGAGGTATTTTGGCATTTCAGGAAAATGCAACAAACTTTGAAGCATGGCAGCAACTTGTTCTTTTGATGCACTACCGCTGCCTGTAATGGATTGTTTCACGCGTTTCGGGGAATATTCTTCAAAGGGAATATTATGGTTAAGGCACGAGGCGATTGCGACTCCCTGTGCTCTTCCTAATTTGAGCATCGACTGAACATTTTTACCAAAAAATGGTGCCTCAATGGCCATTTCGTCAGGTTTATATTCTGAGATCAATCCATTTATTCTTTCCAAAATACGTTTTAATTTATCTGGTTGATTGGGTAATTTATTTAACTGGATGATACCAAAATTCATTAAGCTTAATTTATTATCTTGCACATGAATCAAACCATAACCCATTACGGTTGTTCCTGGATCGATTCCTAAAATCACTTTATCTTTGGATGACTTTTGCACAGCGTAAAACTAAGAAATAAAGTGTTTAATGCGGCATTTCTTACCGTTAAGGAATATGCTATCTTTGTTATTTATCCGGTGAACAAGCTTTTTCAAAGAAAATACAATCTCCTATTATTTAAGTTCTTGCTTTTGCTTGGATTTATTTACATTTTTCAAGATAAAGTAATGTCTTATGGTATTAGTTACGAAATAACTCATATTCATTATGCTTACCTTGCGTTACTAGTGCCCCTCATTTTTCTAAATTGGTATTTGGAATACGTCAAATGGAGTATAATTGCGCACGTTAACGAACTTACAGACGCAAGAAGAAATCAGAGCGCTTTTTTTGCAGGAATTCTAGGCTCCTTTCTAAGCCCCTCTATCGTAGGAAATTTCTTGGGAAGAATATGGTATTATCCGAGCTCTTGTCGTTGGAAAATTTCAATTCAGTCGAGTTTAGCCAACTTTTCTCAATCGCTTGTTGCGATTTGCATCGGGATTCCTTTTCTATTTTCCTTTGAAAATAAAGAAATATTAGCCATGACTAGTTGGATTATAACAAGCCTATTCTTGCTCGCATATATCTTCTGTAAAGAACTA
>VGMK01000222.1 GCA_016866375.1 Bacteroidota bacterium | reverse complement strand
AAGTACATGTAAATTGATATGTCCAATAGGCTCCCTGAGGATTACTTGTCTGAGAAACATGCAACAATAGTTTGTTTCCCGAAGACGAAAATTCAGTTAAAAACCACTTTTTTGCTGGTTTGTAATATAAAACAATAGGATCTCCTGCTCCTGTCGGCCCACCTAATGTCTGCATAGAGTATGAGCTACTTCCCACCGTAGCTCCCGTCAACTTGTTAATAATTCGATAGGAAGAACCGCCAGATGAGTTTGTCGCCTGAATGTAATACAAACTATCCGCTTCTCCCGAAGGGTCTGGAGGTGATAAATTTGACCCAATACCCTGTACATCCCAAAGCTTAGTCGCAACCGCATTTTTTTCAGCAAGCTCGTGCTGCTGCCATGCCCAATCTGGTAAATGGGTATTTGAATTATCCACCTCAATCAATTCTCTGCCCTTGAAGTTGGGTTTAATAATATGGGTTTTCGGTTGATCTTTCGAATTGTTGGTACCAACGAGCTGACTAGTCGTGGGTGTGACGTTACCCATAAATTCGGATTGCTGAGCGTGAGATAACACAAACGAACACAACGTTAGAAGGGATACTAGAATTTTTAACATACATTTATTTTTTAGGTGAAATTAGAAAAAATAATTCTTTACTTTACTGAAACAAACATATGAGTTGTAAAGTTTTACTTGCACCAACAAAAAGTACACATCTTTCTCCGAAGCGTTTCCAAATTATTTCAACGCCATATTTTTTAGCAGAGGCTAATTTCTTGGTGGAGCAATTAAAGTTGAAAGAGCCGCACGATCTAGCTAAATTAATGAAGATTTCTGGGGAAATTGCAACCCTGACCTACCAACGATTCCAAAAATGGAAAATAATCCACGGTGAATTATCTTTTCATGCCATTCAAATGTATGCAGGAGAGGCATTTAAAGCATTTGATTTAGACTCTCTGGATGTAAAACTCTATCCAAATCTTCAAGATAGCTTGCTTATCTTCTCCGGTTTGTATGGCATACTTCGTCCATTTGATTTGGTCTATCCTTATCGTTTGGAAATGGGATTAACATATTCTCCATCAGATGTCAATAGGAATTTATATTCTTTCTGGCAAGATAAAATTCAGGATTATTTTAAGGTAAACGTTTGTAAGAGCGATCTCATCATAAATCTTGCATCCATCGAGTATAGCAAAGTATTAGATTTTAAAAAACTTAGTTCCCGCAGTATCACTCCTATTTTTAAGGAGTATAAAAATGGTGAATTAAAAATGGTGATGATGCATGCTAAAAACGCCAGGGGAAAAATGGCAAGGTTTATCCTTGAGAATGACATAAAATCCGATGAAGAATTGAAAAATTTTCAGCAGGATGGTTATACTTTTGATCAAAGGAGATCCACGTCAAGTGAGTGGGTATTCATGAGATAGGCGAAAAATTTTCCCCTTTTTCGAGTAGATCCCAAGTATGGTCAGCGAGCAATTTTACTGTTGCAACGAATTGTAAGTGCTGACCAGATTTTCCCCACTGTGTCGGTGCAACCATCGATAAAATAAACATGCCTTGCTCTCTTCGATACAGGTGGTAGGTATGATTTATAAAAGGTTCAAAGCGAATCTCTGCCTGGTAAATGAATTCAGAAATTTGTTTCCTTTCTTGCAATTTCTTTGCTTGCTCTGCTAATAAATGCATTTGCTCATAAATTTGACCAAGTTGCATATCCGTTTGGTGCTCCATGGCATTGAGTGCGCGACTTTTGATCTTACCCTGGTCCTCTGGTTTTATTAAAGCACTACCTGCATGATGCCCATATTCTAAAGCATGAGGAGTTAGTGTGATTTTGTCAGGATCTATTGGATTCACAAAGTTAGCATTAATCGGTCTCTTATCTTCTTTCATTTATGCTATATTAGCGAGTATGTAGCCAACCTCTGTTCCAATTGCTACTCCCATACCGCCCAACTTAACACCACAGGAGACCTTATTGTTCAATTTTTTAATGATTGGTTTTTTATCTTTTCCAATTCCCATAATTCCAGACCAAGAGTAATCTACCTCCACATTTTTATTTCTAAGAATATTTTTCTTTAGCAAATTGACTAAATAATCTTGAATCAATGCCGTATTTTGAAATTCCGTTGTGTTTTCTTCAGAGAAACTTAGGTTTCTTCCGCCGCCGAGTAAAATTCTGTTGTTGACATTTCGAAAATAAGTGTATCCCTTGTCAATATGAAATGTTCCATTGATAGCCAAATTTGATATTGGTTTTGTTATAAGAACTTGCGCGCGCGCAGGCTCGATTTCCTCATTTTTTAAAAATTGTTTGGCAAATCCATTTGTGCAAATGCATACTTTGGCTGCTTTAATTTCTCCCACAGAGGAGTGCAATAAGATACTAGAGCCATTATCCTCATAGTCTATCACATTTATTCCAAACAATGTATTAACACCTTCGTGAACAGTTCTTTTGTATAATTCATGAATCAGTAGATTTGTGTGCAGACTACCTTCTAGCCTATTTTTGTAGGCAGTAGAAAATCCTTCAAATCCAAAATGCTTAATGGAATCACCATCTTCACTGTAGACACCCTTGATTCCCGTTATTTTAAATGTATTCTCATTTAAATAATGTATAAACTCAGGATCTAATATATCATCTCCCTCGCGAATTAAATCCCAAGAACAACAAGCTTGATAATTTAAACGTTCTTTTTCAAT
>VGMK01000221.1 GCA_016866375.1 Bacteroidota bacterium | reverse complement strand
TTTTTAGATCTATATTTTTTAAATTGTGTCCATTGGCTTGCGTTAATGTCAAATACTTTCCGGAACCTTTTCTACGGTTAGTTGGTATTGATATTACTTTTTTTCCCGTCAGAAAATTTATCGTCTCAGAGGTCTGGGATAAATATTCTTTGAATTCCCCCGATGCCACTATTTTTCCACCAAACCGTCCTGCTCGGGGTCCTATTTCAACGATAAAATCTGCATTTTCTATCATTTCTCTATCGTGCTCCACCACGAGAACTGAATTTCCTGAATCTCTTAAACTCTTAAGGGATTCTATAAGCTTGTTGTTATCTCGCTGATGCAGCCCAATGGAGGGCTCGTCTAAAATGTAAAGAACGTTTATTAATTGTGTTCCAATCTGGGTGGCAAGTCGAATTCGTTGTGCTTCGCCTCCAGAAAGAGATTTCGAAGGCCGATTGAGCGTTAGGTAGTCCAAACCAACATTTAAAATGAAAGAAAGCCTCTCTCGAATCTCTTTGATGATTTCTCGGGCAATACGCCGCTGATCTGACGAGAGAAAATTATCGATTTTTTCTACCCATTGGGCTAAATCATCAAGTTGCATACTTGAAATATCACCAATGTGTTTGTCTCCAATTTTGAAATGAAGCGCCTCTTTTTTTAGCCGCGACCCGCCACAACTCTCACAAGTAACCATGTTGGTAAAACGTTGTGCCCAGCGTTGCATGGCGGTATTTCCATCCTCCTTGGAACGGATGAGGTACGACGAAATACCTTCAAATTTAAATTCTTCATCCGTTATTGAAAACTCCATATCCTCGTTCCCGTAGAGTAAAATATTTAGTACTTTCTCCTCGATTTGAAATATTTGGGTACTAAGGTTGTATCCGTAGTGTTGTAATAATTTTTCAATTTTGTCGTAAAACCAATTCTGTTTGTACTCTCCCAGTGGTATGATGGCTCCTTGTCTGATACTTTTTTGCTGATCTGGAATAATTTTATCAAGGTCTAGTTCACTCACTAAACCAAGGCCGTTGCAAGTTGAACAAGCACCATATGGAGAATTAAAAGAAAAGAGATTTGGTTCTGGGTCTGGATAACTAATTCCCGTGCTCGGGCACATTAACGACCGACTGTAATAACGCTTGTGTTCATTCTCAGCACTTATAACCAAGAGGTTGCCATCTCCTAATTTCATGGCTGTTACAACACTATCATAAAGTCTTTTTTCAATTTTCTCGTTCGCTTGTAAACGATCAACTACAATTTCTATGTCATGTATTTTGTAACGATCAAGTTTCATTCCCGGACGAATATCAAGTATTTTTCCATCAACCCTGACTTTCGTATATCCGGTTCTTAAAATTTGTTCAAATAGCTCTTTGTAGTGACCTTTTCGACCTTTTACTTTTGGGGCTAAAAGGTATATTTTCTCCTCTTTAAAATTTGAAAGAATCAAATTTGCAATATCAATATCTCCATATTTAACCATGATCTCACCGGAGTTCATGGAATATGCCGTTGACGCACGAGCAAAAAATAGTCGGAACAAATCGTATAATTCAGTTATGGTACCAACCGTTGACCTCGGAGACTTGGATACGGTTTTTTGCTCAATAGCTATGACTGGACTTAGCCCTTCAATTTTATCAACATCAGGACGCTCTAAACCACCAATAAATTGCTTAACATAAGAAGAGAAAGTATCTATGTAGCGGCGCTGCCCTTCAGCAAATATTGTATCAAACGCAATAGACGATTTCCCACTTCCGCTAAGCCCTGTGAAAACTACTAGCTTATTACGAGGAATGGATAAGTCAATATTTTTTAGATTATGAACGCGTGCTCCGAAAACATCTATGCAATTTTTCTCTTTCAAAATTGACAATTTTTTGCAAAAATAGCCAATCTTTATTCAGGTGCCTTGTGAATGAGCGTATTTCTATAGAGATAACCAAAAACTAGGATAAAAAATACAGGAAAAATCAAAATATATTCTATTTCTTTAAGGTGGACTAAACATACAATAAAACTTGACAGTATAAAAGAAAATAATCCAATTCCCATAAAAATCCACCATACTTGGCGATCATTAAACCCTGCATATACAAGGTGATGAGTGGTATGATCCTTTCCTCCTTTCATTGGTGATTCGCCTTTACGTAAACGATTCACAAGTACGGTGATGCTATCTGCCGCTGCAGCAGTTAATGCGGTGAGCGTAATTATAAGTCCTATCCATGAATGGTTATGAGTCTCACTACCAATATTCCACAAATATTTAATGGTAAAAAATGCAACAAATAACCCAATGAATTGGCTTCCTGAGTCTCCCATGAATAATTTGGAAGGATGGAGATTGAACCTAAGAAAACCAATAAGAGCACCTAACATCCCAATAATTATTGAAATTAAAAAGGTTTCGTCAAAATTTTTGATAAAACTTGATGAAAATAGGCAAGAAAGCAGCGTGAAAAATACTGAGGTAGCAGTAATACCGTCCATATTATCTAACATATTAAGAGAGTTCATGAGCATTACAACCCAAAGTACGGTACAAATTTGATCTAACCATGGTATATGAAAAAGGTCAATTTGTGTGCCGGTCCAGGTCAGAAGAATACCACACAGTATTTGTATTGCTAGTTTTAAGTAAGGCTTTGTATTGTAGGCATCATCAAACAAGCCCATGAGAAATGCAATTGATGAAGATAAGAATAGTCCAACAAAACTTTGGTTTGCAAAAATATTCACTTGATTATTC
>VGMK01000220.1 GCA_016866375.1 Bacteroidota bacterium | reverse complement strand
GCGGGTATCACAGCAAAAAGTTCAATTGCAGGAGGGAAAATTCATCTAGCAAATGGGAAACCCACAGGTTTATTGGTTGATAACGCAATGTCGCTTGTTGAGGAGTTTATTCCAACGTTCAGCGAACAAGACATAATTTCTGCAGTTATTGATATTCAAGAAGAATTGTTCTCATACGGTATAACAGGTGTACACGAAGCGGGGATTGAATTTGATCAAATCGCTTTTTTGAAAAATATTATCGATAACAATGATTTTCAATTAAATATTTATGCCATGTTGATGGCTACCGACGAAAATATCGACTTTGCGAAAAAGAACGGAATTTTTTCATATAAAAACCTTTCGATAAGAAGTTTTAAAGTCATGGCAGACGGAGCACTAGGATCCCGAGGAGCACTGCTCAAGAGACCTTACAAAGATGATCATGGACATAATGGACTTCAGGTGAGTGATGTGAAAACAATGCGTAAAGTGGCGCTTTTAGCCCTGGATTTAGACTATCAAATGAATACACATTGTATTGGAGATTCTGCAAACGCATTGGTCTTAGAACTTTACAGGAAGGTAAATGAGGTAAAAAAAGACCACCGATTTCGGATAGAACACGCTCAAATTATCGACCCGAAAGATTTTTCTAAATTTTCATCCTACGGTGTTTTACCCTCTGTTCAACCTACACATGCGGTTTCAGACCAGCGCTGGGTGGAAAATAGAATCGGTAAAGACCGATTAAAAGGAGCTTATGCGCATTCCAAACTCTTAAAAACGTGTGGTATGATTGCGATTGGAACAGATTTTCCTGTGGAGTTAACTAATCCTTTTTTAACCATCCACGCTGCAGTTCAGCGAAAAAATGCTGACGACATGCCCATTGAAGGGTTTTTAAAATCTGAAGCACTTTCATTAGAGGAAACTCTAAAAGGAATGACTATTTGGGCGGCATACGCTGCATTTCAAGAGAAGGAGCGAGGAACACTTGAAGTTGGGAAAATGGCAGATTTTGCAATTTTTCAAAAACCAGTAGTTTCACGTCCTAATTTCGAAAGTAATTTTTCTTGGATGACATTTGTATCCGGTAAAAAAGTTTACGTTGCTGAATAGATGATTACCATTTCAAACCATTAATTTTGTGAAGCTTATTTCTGTAAGATGTTTATTGAACAAATTTATACGAGTTGTTTAGCCCAAGGGGCTTACTATATTCATTCGGGCGGTGAGGCGCTCGTAATTGACCCGTTGCGCGAGACACAACCGTATCTTGAAAGGGCTGAACGCGATAACGTCAAAATAAAATACATATTAGAGACGCATTTTCATGCGGATTTTGTTTCCGGGCATATCGGTCTTGCAAAGGAAACAGGTGCACAAATCGTATTTGGCCCTCATGCCAACCCATCTTTTGGATTTCATTCGGCACAGGACGGTGAGGAATTAAAACTCGGAAACTTAACAATTAAAGTGTTGCATACACCAGGACATACGATGGAGTCGACCTGCTATCTATTGTTAGATGAAAAAAATAAGGAAATCGCTGTTTTTACAGGAGACACCCTGTTTATTGGGGATGTCGGTCGTCCAGATTTAGCTCAAAAAGCTACTTCTATGACACAGGAAGAATTGGCAGGGTTACTTTACGATTCGTTACGCTCCAAATTAATGACACTTCCCGACCATGTGATTGTTTATCCCGCACACGGGGCAGGAAGTGCCTGTGGTAAAAATATGTCCAAAGAAACAATGAGTACAATTGGAGAGCAAAAAACTGGTAATTATGCCCTAAGTGCAGATATGACAAAGGAAGAATTTATCAAAGAACTAACCGGTGGGTTATTACCTCCTCCAAGGTATTTTGGTGCAAATGTTCAAATGAACAAAACCGGATATAATTCGATAAATGAAGTTATCAACCGAGGAATGAACCCTCTGATAGTTGATACGTTTGAGTTGCTCGCAAACCAAACCGATGCAATCGTCCTCGATACAAGAAACGCTGAAGATTTTGCTCTGGGACATATTCCAATGAGTATTTTTATAGGTTTGGACGGTCAATTTGCCCCTTGGGTAGGAACTTTAATTAAGGACATTGAGCAAAAAATATTACTTGTAACGGATGTTGGGCGTGAGAAAGAGGCGGTTAAAAGACTTGCACGTGTTGGTTATGACAATGTTTTGGGATATTTAAACGGCGGAATCTCTTCCTGGCGGAATTCAGGTAAAATATGTTCAACGGTGTCTAGGATTACAGCAGGGCAGTTAGAACAAATGGGAGAATTTAGAGGCCAACCCATTATTGATGTTAGAAAGCCGGCCGAATTTGAGGCAGAACACCTTGAACTAGCGATGTCTCTTCCACTTGATTTTATAGACGAAAATTTCCCAAGTTATCCCAAATCTCAATCATTTGTTTTGCATTGTGCCGGAGGCTACAGAAGTATGATTGCGGCTTCAATTTTAAAATCAAAAGGATGTAACGATCTTGTTGATGTAATCGGTGGATATAGTGCACTTTCAAAAACGTCACTACCAAAAATAAATTTAATTTGTTCAATAGCTAAAAAATAAATACATGTCAGAAGACAAAAAAATTATCTTTTCCATGGTTGGTGTCTCTAAAACGACACCTCAAGGAAAACAAATTATTAAGAATATTTACCTCTCTTTTTTCTACGGTGCAAAGATTGGAATTATCGGCTTAAATGGTTCTGGTAAATCTACAGTAATGAAAATTATTGCTGGCCTTGATCAAGCTTACCAAGGTGATGTTGTTTTTTCTCCAGGCTACACGGTGGGTTATTTGCCACAAGAACCGGCATTGGATTT
>VGMK01000219.1 GCA_016866375.1 Bacteroidota bacterium | reverse complement strand
TATTATTGATGAAAACAGAATTGTATGTGTTGCCATAAAAATCAAAAGTAAACGGAAGCGATATCAATGGTGAGGAATCGTCATCATTAGGCAACATTGCCAAGGTGAAAGTTGAATCTAAAGGAACGATGCAGTCGCACAGGTCATTTTTTTGGAGTCCACCGTTGTATTTGATATGGGTAGGATATGTTATATCACTGAAAGAATAGGTGACATCAGGATTTAGATTTCCCGAAAGTTTTAATTGTTGGTAATCTGCTCTTGAGATAGAAACTGTGCTTTGTCCGTATGCGACTGATGCAGAAGCAAATACGATTAAAAATAATTTTTTCATGGATAAACTTTTAAGGTATTATAGTGACGTAAGTAATTAAAATTAAGTTGCCTTTAAAAATAATAAATAGTAAACATCAATGAAAATTTAATAAAGAACAAGAAAAAAATAACCGTGAATTTCTAAATATCAGTACAGTAATTAGAAACAATTCAGACCATTTCATTTTTCAATCTTTTAAGTAATTTTTTTCAATTGCACCTACAAGTACTAATTTTCTTAAATTTAGACTATGAATTTTAGGTTATTAAATAAAGCTTCTTACGATGCTGCCTATTCGAAATCCATTGCACAATCGGACGATTTTTGGGCGGAAATTGCAGCATATTATCATTGGGAAACCAATTGGAACAGTGTTCAACAATGCAACATGAAAACTGCACATTTCTCATGGTTTGAAGGAGGAAAAACGAATATTTGTTTTAACGCGGTGGATAGACACCTAAAAGAAAGAAGTAACGAAATCGCATACATTTTTGAACCAAATAATCCGGAAGAAGCTACAACAATTATTTCATACCAAAAGTTACACGACGAAGTTTGTCGGTATGCTAATTTGTTAAAACTCTTCAACGTTAAAAAAGGAGATCGTGTATGCATCTACTTGCCAATGATTCCTGAATTAGTATATGCTGTTTTAGCATGTGCCAGAATTGGCGCAGTGCATTCCGTAGTTTTTGCAGGATTTTCTTCGCAGTCATTAGCGGCAAGAATTCAAGACTGTGAAGCCAAATTAATTATTACCGCGGACGGAAGTTTTAGGGGGGCTAAATCGGTGAATTTAAAAGCTATTGCGGATGAAGCCATCCAAACCTGTCCAAGTATAGTAAAATCTTTAATTGTGCGAAGAACAGGCGAAAAAATTGAACTGGGATCAAAGGACATTGATGTACATGATGTCTTACCCAAACTTTCTACAAATTGCGAGATCACATGGATGGATGCCGAGGACCCATTGTTTATTCTTTACACTTCAGGATCTACAGGAAAACCAAAAGGAATGTTACATACAACGGGTGGTTACATGGTCTATACAGGATATACCTTTAAAAATGTTTTTGCATACGAAACTGGAGATATTTATTGGTGTACTGCAGATATTGGCTGGATTACCGGTCATTCCTATATTGTTTATGGACCTTTGTTGAACGGTGCCACTAGCGTACTTTTTGAGGGAACACCTACCTTTCCGGATGCTGGGAGATTTTGGAATGTAATAGACAAGCATAAGGTTACGCAGTTTTATACTGCCCCCACTGCCATTAGGTCCTTGGCGAAAGAATCTTTAGAATTTGTCACAAAATATAGAATGGATTCTTTAAAGGTAATTGGATCGGTTGGTGAACCGATTAACGAAGAAGCCTGGCAATGGTACAACGAACATATTGGAAAGAAAAAATGTCCGATCGTTGATACGTGGTGGCAAACAGAGACTGGTGGCATTCTAATTTCTCCTCTTCCCAACATTACCGAACTCATACCAACATACGCAACAAAACCGCTTCCTGGTATCCAACCCGTGTTATTGGATGAACACAAAAACGAAATTGAAGCACAAAGTGGAACTGGAAACTTGTGTATTAAAAGAGCTTGGCCCTCCATTGCACGAACCATTTATGGCGATCACCAACGGTACATTGATACCTATTTTTCTGCATACCCCGGCTATTATTTTACCGGTGACGGTGCACTGAGAGATGAAAATGGCAATTATAGAATCACGGGGCGTGTAGATGATGTAATCATTGTTTCTGGTCATAATTTAGGAACCGCCCCAATTGAAGATGCGATTAACGAACATCCGTTAGTTGCCGAGTCAGCAATTGTAGGATTTCCGCATGACATTAAGGGAAATGCGTTATATGGATTCGTTACACTAAAAAACGAAAATCCAAACGAGGTAGAATTGAAGAAAGAAATTAATCAATACATCGCAGATGCCATTGGACCTATCGCTAAATTGGATAAAATTCAATTCACGAGTGGGTTGCCTAAAACAAGATCTGGTAAAATCATGCGACGTATTCTTCGAAAAATAGCAGAAGGTGATTTCTCTAACTTTGGAGATATCTCTACCCTACTCAATCCAGAAATTGTTGAAGAAATAAAAAATGGTAAGCAATAAAAAAGGCTCCCAGTGGAAGCCTTTTTCTTATATACTGACCGAAATTTATTTCTTTATTACAACCTTCTTTACAGAGGTCTCCTTGCCATTTGTAATGGTTAACAAATAGACACCATTAGCCCATTCGCTCGTATCAATTGAAGTTGTTAAACCCACTAAATTTTGGGTAATTTTGGTTCTACCCGATACATCCGTGACCAATAGAGTACCTTCTGTCAAGGAGGTATGAACCAAAATTTCATCCTGTGCAGGGTTCGGATATATTGAAACCTGAGTGTCTTTGCTCTCCTCAATTCCTACCAAATTAGGATCAAAATTCATTCTCACCATTACATTTGATGTTGTATAGTACCATGTTTGATCTGTGTAGTCATAATAAAATG
>VGMK01000218.1 GCA_016866375.1 Bacteroidota bacterium | reverse complement strand
TTTTTGTTAAATACGGCACACGGATGTCTTCTAAGTTAAAAATATAATTATCAATATCCTTAACAAACCAAAGCACGGCTTCCCATCGACCACTTAAACGATTCACACAATTTTGCATATTATTAAAATGCCATATAATTTTATTTCTCAGAAAAAAACCCTGTTTTTTCATTAAGTAATATGCAATCGAATCAAGAGGAATTATTTCTTTGGTTTTCTTATCTGGGATTGGAGACACATTCAAAAAGAAACTTCCATTCGGTTTCAAAACACGATAAATCTCTTTTCCGGTATCAGATATCAATTCTTCCCATTTTTCTAAACTCACATCATCTTTATAAGTGCCATAATTCTTTTGCAAATTATAAGGCGGTGAGGTAATAGTTAATGCTACACTCTCATCTTTTAATCTTCTGATTAGTTTTCGACAGTCACCAAATTCGATTTGAATTTTGTCTGATATTTTATGCTTCATGACCAAAGAGATTTAATATTTTATTATTTGAATTCTTTTCAATTCTTTTGTTTGCCATTTCTATGTAATCCTTCATAATTTCATATCCGACATAATGACGATTCAATTGTTTCGCTACTACTGCTGTAGTTCCACTTCCCATAAAAGGATCTAAAACAATTTCTCCTTCATTAGTCCCTGTTAAAATAATTCTCTCAATCAATTCTTCAGGATACTGTGCAGGATGATTTGTGCGTTCAATCTCATTTCCGCTAACAAGAGCCATTCTCCATACATCACTAGGATTTTTTAATTGGGATTTATAGCGGTCAGGTCTATAATTAAGAGCTGGAATTTTCACTTCATCTAAATTAAAAGTGTATTCGTCTTTATGTTTAGTATAGAAAAAAAAATACTCATAACGAGGGGCAAATCTTTTATTAGTTGAACCGCCCCAATCGTAATTCCAAATGATAAGATTTTTTAAATACATCCCTTCGAATAAATCCATTACCCAAAACGGAGGAATAACTTGTTTGCCATCGTAACGATTTTTAATATTGAACCAAATTTGTCCATTGTCAGTTAAAACTCTTCTTGTTTCGTCAATTACCTTTTTTAACATTTTTCTGTAGTCCTCTTCGGGTAAACTATCTGAATACTTAACTCCTTTACTACCAACGACTTTTCCGTTAACATGTTTATTACCGTAATCTATTCCGATATTATATGGGGGCGATGTAACCATTAGATTCACTGACTTATCTGGCAATTCACTCATATTTTCGCAACTCTTATTGAATATTATATCTAGTTCCATTTTCACTTACGTTTATTTTGTTTACGGAGATATTCAACTTTATCTTCTGCTACATGCAGAACATCTATAGCATTTTTTTCTTCAATTATATCATAAGCAATATTTTCACTTAAATACTGCAACATCAGTTCACCCTTTTTAAGAGCAAAAACAGTTTCAAACTTTACAATTTGTTCTTTAGTTGCTTTTCTTTCACCCCTTTCAATTTTGCTTAATAATGCTTGGTCAATATCAAGTTCAGCGGCTAAATGCCGAAGTAACATGCCTTTTTCTTCCCGTTTCTCACGGATAATTTCACCTACTTGTTTCACGATAATTAAATTTAAAGGACAAATATAGTCAAAATATTTACGACAAAAATTAATTGACAAAATATTTATCAACAATAGGCGAAGCAAGAAAATACAACCACACGCATCTTGACGAAACACAGAAGGGCATCCGGTAACAGCGGTTTGGCAAAAGTGGCGGTTCAGTGCTTCGTATGACAATTTTTCGTATAATTGAAGTGCGGTTCTACGTATGAAGTTTCGTGGTTAAAACGCCACCTTCGCCAAGCCGCAAAACGTTACCTGCAAGCGTAGCAGAGGACACGACAACAAGAAAAAACAATGAAAAAAGGAATTATCGTACTTGGACTTTTAGGGCTGACAATTTTGGGTGGACTTTACGCTAAACGAAAATTCTATGACCTGAAATACCGACTTGACGATGCGAAAACAGAAGTAAAGCAACTTGCCGACAATGACGAAATAAAAAATGGCGACCTAATATTTCAAACTTCGCGTTCAGGACAAAGTAAAGCCATTCAACTTGCGACAAACTCAAAGTATTCGCATTGCGGAATTGTATACAGCGACAACGGACAGTTTTACGTTTTTGAAGCAATTCAGCCAGTTAAGACAACACCTCTTGACAATTGGATTGCTCGTGGCAAAGACGGACATTTTGTAATCAAAAGACTTAAAAACGCAGACCAAGTTTTGACTAACGAGACACTTCAAAAAATGAAGCAAGAAGGCGAAAAATTCAAAGGCAAAAATTACGACCTGACTTTTGAGTGGTCAGACGACAAAATTTATTGCTCTGAACTCATTTGGAAAATATATCAGCGGGCGACAGGAATTGAAATCGGAAAACTTCAAAAACTTAGCGACTTTGACTTGACAAATGAATCTGTTAAGCAAAAAATGAAAGAACGTTACGGTGACAAAATTCCAACAGAGGAAACTGTAATTTCACCGGCAGCAATTTTTGACAGCGAACTTTTGACAACAGTAAAAGAAAACTAATTACAACAACGGAAGACAAAACGCCAGCAGGTAACACGGGTTTTGCGTCAGGCGGGGTGACGTGCGAACTTGGAGTTTTGTGCTTCTATTTAAGTTCAGTGCTTGTTGACAGTTTTGTGCTCCGAAACCCGCCCGAACGCATAGCCCGAAAACGTTAGGTGATAATTTAAAAAAGAAAACTATGAGAATTAAAAGTTTTTATGACAAAATTGGCATAAGCTCTATAGGAGCTGGTTTAGATGGGCTCTTCATTCATTCTGACTTAACAAGTTGGCTGGA
>VGMK01000217.1 GCA_016866375.1 Bacteroidota bacterium | reverse complement strand
ATATTATAGAAATCAAAGCTAAAATAATAATGTGCCCCGCTGTAATATTTGCAAAAAGACGAATCGTCAAAGCAAAGGGTTTGGTGAAAATACCCACAATTTCAATTGGAATCATGATAGGCATTAAGGCTACTGGAACTCCCGGGGTCGCAAAAATGTGTTTCCAATAATTTTTATTTGAGGATAACAAGGTGAGCATAAGTGTGCACAATGCCAAAAAGAATGTGACTGTTATATTACCTGTTAGATTCGCCCCGCCTGGAAATATCGGAACAAGACCAAGCAGGTTATTAATCCAAATGAAGAAGAAAATGGTTAACAAGTATGGTACGTATTTGTGGTACTTATTGTGATTAATGTTCTCTTTGGCTATATCGTCTCTGATAGTTATTACGAAAGGTTCAATAAATTTGGCGATTCCCTTTGGTGCAACAGCCCCATTTTTCTTGTAGAATTTAGCCATCGATAACATTATTATTAGTAGAAGAATGGATCCGATAATCAAAGAAACAACATTCTTTGTTATTGATAAATCCAATGGTTTGCTGTTAGTGGCATGCCCATCCTCAAAATTTAATTTCCCTTTATCGTCTAGCTTGTATATTTTTTCATGAAATAATGCATACCCCGCAGCAGGTCCTATACCAGACATATAATGAATCTCATTTCCTTTGGCATCGCGAACATGTACTTTTGTGCCGTGGTAAAAATAATATGAGCTGAAGGATTTTAGTCCATTATCACTTAAAATTATAGGGAGATAGATACTCTTACCTTCCAATTCGTCACCCCATAGGTGCCATTCGTGCGCATCTTGAACGTGGTGCATGATCATTTCACCAACATCAAATTTTTGCTCCTTTTCCAGATGGTCACCTTCAGAACTTGCAACAGAGGGAAAGGCGAAACACAAAACTAAGGAAAGAGAAAGGAAAATAACTTTAACTAATTTATTTTCAAACATTTACTCGTGATTTTAATTTGTGTTAGCGTTAAATTTTGTGCAAATTTAATGAAACTTTCGAAAGTAATCAAGGTAAGAAAAATTTATTTTCTGAGCTTTTGGTATGCTTTTACGGCCAACATTAAGAAAATCCCCACGACAAAAAATCCTATTGTTCCGTATATCCAACTTAAATTCGATTTTAAAACCACCACAAAAATAATGGCTACTAAAAATAACGTGGCTACCTCATTCCAAATTCTCAGTTTTATGGAACTCAAGCGATGATGACCTGAGGCTAATCTGTACATTATTAGGTGAGAACACACATGATAAATTAGCAGCAAAACAACAAATCCCAACTTCAAATGCATCCAACCAAATTTAAGCAGTCTTGGATTGAGAACAAGCATCCAAATCCCAAAAAACAAGGTCAGTACCATAGCTGGAGTTGTTATGATCCACCAAAGTCTGCGTTGCATTTTTTGATATTGATCAATAAGTATCGCTTTTTTGAATTCTTCCTCCTTCAGCGCCTCCACGTGATATATGAAGAGTCTGACCATGTAAAATAGCCCCGCAAACCAACTTACGACAAAAATGAGGTGCAACGCCTTAATAACTTGATATTCCATGACACAAATATAAAATCATTGCAAGTCAAACAAACAAAGATTCGTACTTTTAGACATGATTTTCCTTATTTTCGACAACTCATGCATCGCATTTTACTGTTTTTAACGATATTTTTCCTCTCTCCTGTTTTCAGTCAAGAAGGCCTCCTTTCCATTCAAGGAAACTATCAAGGGAGTAATTTGCTCATTTCCAACCCCACACAATCGGATGGATTCGGATTTTGTGTAACAAAAGTTACGGTAAACGGCGATATTCTTCCAGCAACAATTCAAAACAGCGTTTTTGAGGTTGATTTTAATCTTTTTAATCTAAAAATCGGGGCTCCTTTATTTGTGATTTTAGAACATGCAAGTGGTTGTAAACCCCTTTTTTTAAACCCCGAAATTTTGCTTTCAAAAAGCACTTTTGTTTGCGAAATTTTAGAGTGCTCTTCATCGGGAGCCCTTAAATGGACTACCATAAAAGAAAGTGGTGTTTTGGATTTTATCATTGAACAGTTTCGGTGGGGCAGATGGGTAGAAATAGGTTTTGTAAAGGGAAATGGAGGGGGAGGAAGAAATAACTACACGTTTCAAGTAAACTTACACTCAGGGATAAATAAAATACGAGTTTCCCAACGCGATAACACCAATAAACTGAGGTCGTCACAGTCCACTTCCGTTCTTTCTAATGTCAACAAAGTATCTAAATCTCCAGCGCGTGTTAAGGACTTTATTTACTTTAAATCTAATGGAAGTCCTGTAAAAACTAAATTTGAAGTATATGATGCATACGGAAACCTCTTGAAACAAGGGTTTGGAAAAGAAGTAAACTGCTCTAATTTGGTGAATGGAATTTATTTTTTAAATTTTGATAATTTCTCTGAAAAATTTTACAAGATCGATTGATATGATAAAAAAAATTGAACATATTGGAATTGCTGTTGAGGACTTAACTCATGCTGTAGATATTTATGAAAAATTACTTGGTGTTGGTTCATACAAACAAGAGGTTGTAATAACAGAGGCGGTAAAAACTGCATTTTTTTTAATAGGCGACACGAAACTTGAATTATTACAAGCCACCTCACCCGATTCTGCAATTGCAAAGTTTTTAGAAAAGCGAGGCCAGGGATTTCATCACATCGCATTTGAAGTCGAGGACATTGAATGGGAAATCTCGCGTTTACGTAACGAGGGGTTCAACTTATTGCATCAGACAGCAAAAGAGGGGGCAGATAACAAGCAAATTGCATTTTTGCACCCAAAAAGCGGACTTGGGATGCTCATTGAACT
>VGMK01000216.1 GCA_016866375.1 Bacteroidota bacterium | reverse complement strand
GTATTATTTACTTTGCTAAAAAAGTGGAATTTATTCAACCAAAAAAAGAGGAATTACAGGCAAACATTGGAAAAAACAAGGTTCTTACAATCAAAGAATTGAAGGCAGACATAGAAAAGAAATTTGGGAGTCAACCTTGGGGAAGACGTATGTTCGACGATCTTTTTCGTTGGCTCTAATTCAATTCAAAAGCTATTTTAAGTATTTTGTTACCTTTGTCGTTTGATTCAACAAAGTCGATTACATGTGGCAGTGGATTGCTAATATAATACTCAGAAATCGTTTCATTATCCTTGGCGTCATTGTATTGATTACCGTTTTTCTTGGTTATCATGCATTTACCTCCTTGAATTTGGACAATAAGTATGGTTTGGCACTTCCTAAGGACTCTCCTACAACCGAAAAATACAAGGAATTTAAGGAAATGTTTGGTGAGGATGGTGGAATACTCATCATTGCATTAGAGTCAGATTCATTATATACTCCTAAAAACTTGAAATTGTGGAGAGACATGGGCTCGGAAATCATGGCCAAATCGGGCTTCGGAGTAAATTCAGTAATTTCAGAAGCTACATTGGTTGCTTTAAAGAACAAACGACTGATGGACTCTAGCAAAGTGGGCTTCGAATACCCGCCTACACCAATTGTTACGGACGACAAACTAAAAACACGTGAGGGTGTAAAGAAAATTCGTGACGAAATTAGAAACAATCCATTTTTCAAGGATATTCTCTACAATAAAAAAGAGAATGTTTCCGTAATGCTTGTCGGTCTTGAAGAAGAATATTTAACCGATAAGGACAGTTGCACATTAGTTTATGAAATAGAAAATATTGCTAAGCGTTATGAGCCAAAACTTGGTAAAATGCACTTTTCAGGTTTACCCTATATTCGTGTGGTAATTGCAAAAAGAATTCAGGGTGAAATGTTCCTATTCATTGCGATCTCTATTTTAGTAACAGCGCTGTTACTATACATCTTCTTCCGCTCTTTTCGTGTTGTGGGTATCTGTTTGACGGTGGTTGCAATTGCAGTGGTTTGGTCAATGGGAAGCATTGGTTTTATTGGCTGGAGACTTTCTTATTTAATGGCCTTGATACCTCCATTAATGATCGTAATCGGTGTTCCGAATTGTATTTTCTTAATGACAAAATTTCACCAGGAGGTCAAGTTGCACGGGAACAAAATAAAGGCGCTTTCACAGGTAATTCAAAAAATTGGTACAGCAACATTTCTTACAAATTTTACAACTGCTATTGGATTTTTAACTTTTGCTTTTACAAATTCTGAAAAACTTATTGAATTTGGACTTGCGGCAAGTATGAATATCATCATGGTATTCATAATCTCTTTATGCATTTTACCTATTTTAACCTCTTTCTTTAAGCCGCCAAAAAAAAGGCACCTAAAACATTTGGATCGCAAATTTGCTACCGGAATGATTCGTTTTATTCTAACAATTGTTCAGAGAAGGAGACGGGAAATTTATGTGATTTCAATTATTTTAGTAATCATTTCCATTTATGGTTTAACAAAAATATTTCCAACTGGAAACATAACAGGAGATTTGCCTCAAAACGATAATATTTTAAGGGATGTGAAATTTTTGGAGTCAAATTTCGGTGGATCAATTCCGTTTGAAGTCATGGTGCGCTATCCCAACGATAAGTGGTGGAAATTTGAGATACTCGAAAAAATTGAAAGTGTGCAGTCTGCTTTGTCGAAAGACACCATGTTCTCAAAATCGGTTTCCGCAGTTGACATTATTAAGTGGATTCATATGGCTTACCTTGCTAATGATTCAACGCAATATGAATTACCCAGTGGAAAATTTATGGAGGTTAAAAGTGATTTTTATAATAACTATGTAAAAAACTTTAGTAAGAATTCAGATAATGTAAAATACTCTATAAAAGAATTAATAGATACTAATAATCGCGTGATGCGCATTCAGTGTCAAATACGAGATATTGGTTCCTATGAAGTGGTGGATAAGGTCGAAAAAGTTAAAGATACCATCGACCGAATTTTGAATCCTGATCGTCAACAATTGGAAAATTATTACAGTAAGATTGCGAATAACCCAAACTATATAGATAGTTTTAAAAGCAATACAGCGGTATACAACAACTTTAGTGATTTGTATTTTGGAAGTGAGGACCCGCTTGGGCTTAAATCAAAATTTGAAGAAGATCCTCAATTTGCAAGGCAAATTATTCAAAAGCCTGATTTTCGGCAGAAATTGCGAGCGGCCATCGATCAAGAATACTTTAAATTTGATATTACCGGATCCTCAGTCGTAGCCGCTGAGGGGACAAAATACCTGGTCAATAACTTGATTATGAGTATTTTTTTCGCAATTGGATTTATTGCTTTATTGATGGCCATTCTCTTTAGGTCGTTGAGAATGGTAATTGCTTCAATCGTTCCAAATATTCTTCCCTTGTTAATAACAGGCGGTGTAATGGGTTTTTTTGCGATTCCACTTAAACCTTCTACTCTACTCGTTTTTAGCATTGCTTTTGGGATATCTGTCGACGATACCATCCACTACCTTGCGAAATACAGACAAGAATTGAAACTTCAAAAATGGAATCCACAAGAATGTGTGCTAAAAGCTATTCGCGAAACGGGTTTGGGTATGTTTTATACTTCAATCGTATTGTTTTTCGGATTTTCTGTATTCATTTTTTCACAATTTGGTGGTACACAAGCTCTTGGACTTTTAGTTTCGTTGACCTTGTTATCAGCAATGCTTTGCAACTTAATTATACTTCCTTCAATCTTGCTAACACTAAACAGATGGATGTTGTCCAAGTCATTCAATGAGCCTTATTTCGATGCTTATGACCAGCAAAGCGATATCGACT
>VGMK01000215.1 GCA_016866375.1 Bacteroidota bacterium | reverse complement strand
TGTAAGCTGTATAACCCGAGAAAGACATTGTTATTATTGCCTTGGCATCCACGCGTTGTGACAATCTGCATGCGTTGAAACAAATGGAATCCGATATAAATCTATTTCGATTGCGGTCTGGAATTTCCTCCTTATTGTAGATGCCTTCAAAATTTTCCATTTCTCTGATAATATTGCTCATGGTATTTATTACTTCAACTGGGTATTTGCCAATGGAGGTCTCTCCTGAAAGCATCACAGCATCCGTACCGTCTAATACGGCATTGGCCACATCATTAACTTCCGCGCGAGTTGGTGTCATACTTGAAATCATTGTCTCCATCATCTGTGTGGCCACAATTACAGGTTTCGCATGGCGAATACCCTTTTCTATTAACATTTTTTGAATCAAAGGCACATTTTGGTAAGGAATTTCTACTCCCAGGTCACCCCTTGCGACCATTATTCCATCTGTTTGATCGATGATCTCGTCTATATTGTCGAGCGCTTCGGGTTTTTCAATTTTGGCAATCACTTTGGCATGATGACCCTTTGAAGAAATTCGTTCTTTTAATTCTACAATGTCCGCCACAGATCGAACAAAGGACAATCCCACCCAATCAACTTTCTGTTCGAGTGCAAATTCCAAATCTAATAGATCTTTTTCCGTAAGCGATGGTAGGGATATTTTTGTGTTTGGGAAATTAACCCCTTTGTTTGACGATAGTCTACCCCCCTGAATTACACGGCAGGTCAACTCTGTAGAACCATTCGTACTTAATACCTCCAGTACAATCTTTCCATCATCCAGAAGGATCCGTTCGCCTTTTTTGGCTTCCCTCGGTAAAAGGGCGTAGTTAATTGACAAACGCTCACTATTTCCAATAATCTCTTCAACTTGAATAATAAGATCGGAACCAACGGCTAACTCAGTCTCATCTGCCATTTCATGAATACGAATTTTCGGACCCTGTAAATCAGCCAAAATGGCGACATTTGTTTTCAGTTCTATGTTGAGTTCTCGGATGATTTGAACGACCTCGGCGTGACCTGAATATGAGCCATGAGAAAAGTTAATTCTACAGACGTCTAAACCGGCTTTAATCATTTCACTCAAAACCTCTTTTGAGGAAGAGGAGGGTCCAAGAGTCGCTATAATTTTTGTTTTTTTCATAAAATATTCTTCCTGTTTACAATGAAATTTGTTCAAAATGGGGTGACGCTGTATCGGACAAATTAAAAACCGCAGCTACTCCGTTTATTTCTCTTATATTTTTCATTAGTTCTTCAATTGATGCTTTATTTAATGGTGTAGTGATTAAGAAAAAATCCATTTGTGATAATTCCTGAACGGCTACTTTTGACGCTTGTTTATTTCGAAGTAAATAGTAAGCCCTATTTTCCTCTTCATCAAAAAAATGATATAATCTGAAATGAGTAAGTTCAGGTTTTCGAGCTTCATTTGTGGTAAAAGTTTCGTCCGACAGAAATAGTTTAAAATTTAATTTTTGATTCAATTCCCAAGCTAACCTATAGTCTGCAAATCCCGAAGAAATGCCAATAACACTGATATCTTCGGTTTCTAATTTTAACTGGTGAACCTTAGCCTTTTTCATCAATCAAAATTAGTGAATAACATGTAATGAATGTAAATATAACGCTGAATTTAGCCCTAGCAAAAAGTATAAACGATAAATTATTTATTAAATTTACAACTTTACCCAAATTAATGAGAATTTGTGTCCTCGTAATGTTTTTGCATACCTTGAATGTTTGTCATTCTCAGCCATGGAAATTTATAAAGAATGCCGATAAGTACGATTATATGTTTGGTGCATCATGGCTGACCTCAGGTTATGTGCTTAGCAAGGAATTTGCAAAGCCATTCCAAAATATTGGCGCTTCAGGCCGTTTATTTTTTGATATTCACCTCTACGATCCATGGAGTTTAGAAACTGCGGTGACCTATGAGCAAATCGCATTATTCCCTCAAATTTTAGATACAAATGTTGTATTTGATAGTATTTCACGATATAATCTTGACGTACTGTCAAAATACTCCTTTGGGAATTTACTTAATTCTAGGGTAATCGAGCCATACGCTATGTTAGGGGGAGGTGTAAGCCAGCACCAAGGGTTCAGTGCAAATATGAACATGGGACTTGGCATTAACTTATGGTTGGCGAATAGTTTTGGCATTCAAGTGCAATCTATGATCAAGCTGCCTGCTTCAATTAATTTTGTAAAACTTTCTTATTTACAGAGTACTGTTGGGCTTGTATATAGATTTCTAACCTCGTCTGCTCCAAAAAGTAGGTTCTCCAGAAAACGTTATAATTTAAAAATCAGTCCGAATAGGATAAGAATTAGACGCGGCAGAGAGTCCTAGTTCTCTATTCGAAACTTTTTTATTGTTTTTTGCACATTGGTGATTATTCCATATGTATACACGCCGTTCTTCAAATCCCTGGTGTCAAACCGCACGATCTGTCCTCCCTTTTCCACCTCTTCTTTTTTTAACACTGTACACTCCTCCTCCTCATTCCAAATGCAGAATTCAATTTGCTGCATGACCGGAGTAGTGAAATAGAATTCTACAAGGCCGCTAGCAGGATTTTTCTCTAAGCTGTATAAGGTACAAAATTTACTGTGGTCTATCCTTCCTTTACTGAATCGTCGTAAAATCAACTTATATATCAAAATAAGCATCAAGATACCTAGTGTGATGAATAATATTTCAATGGTTTTGTGTGTCATAACGTAATTACTCCTTTAATTTCTGCCGCCTTCTTGTAAATATCAATAATGTCTTCAGCAGACATCATAACCTCTTTTACTGTGATACTGAGGTAATTTCCTTTACTCGACGAATGCATGCTTAAATCACAATTTTCATTGAATAAGGA
>VGMK01000214.1 GCA_016866375.1 Bacteroidota bacterium | reverse complement strand
ATTACAGTTATGACGACGGCTCAGCGGAAGCTGCATTCGGCCCAACTGGTTCCCAATCAAGACTAGCTATAGGTTACAACGCCTACGAAGAGGATTCAATTCTAGGTGTTTCAATTTGTTTTGTTCCAACTGTTAATGATGTTTCGGATAAGTTATTTTTACTAACTGTTTGGGCAGATGATAATGGCAAGCCAGGAGAAGTCTTATATGAAGATGGTGTTTTTGACCCTCGATCCCCAATTTCAGGTTATGGTGAAAATTATTTTCAATCATACTACCTAATGGATACGATGAGACTTCCAGTTCCAACACGCTTTTATGTGGGGTGGCGACAATTTGATCCAGAAAGGTTGAATGCAGGATTGGACAGAAACACAAATAGTGCAGGAGAGATATTTTACAGTGTAGACGGAGGTAATTCATGGCCAACCTCTCCGTTTTTGGGTTCAGCAATGATTCGCCCTATTTTTTCAACACGTTTAAATGACGTTTTAGGAATTGAAGAAAAATTGAATGAGCATCGATTTTATGTCTACCCAAATCCAGCCTCTGAAATATTACATGTCAATATTGCTAATTCGGAAAAATTCGAAGGGACGATACTTGATATTTTTGGCAAATTAGTTAAGCAAACGTTAAGTGATGAAATTCAACTTGGAGACTTAGCACCGGGCACCTATTTTTTAAGTTCTCCTTTCTTTAAAGGAAAAGTGATAAAATTCATCAAGCAATGATGGGGGATGAAACTGGACTAGAAATAGATCAGGAGGAGGAATTATTTGAACACCATAAATTTAAAGCAGATAAGGGCCAATTAATAACTCGGGTGGATAAGTTTTTACTGGATAGACTCCCAAATACTTCGCGCAATAAAATACAAAGTGCCGCAAAAAATGGAAATATTCACGTTGGGGGGAAATCTGTAAAACAAAACTACAAGGTAAAACCAGGCGATGAGATTTCCATAGTCATGCCTTATCCCGTTCGTGAAGTAACTCTAATTCCTCAAAACATTCCCTTGGATATTAATTATGAAGACGATCAACTTTTAATCGTCAATAAAGAGGCTAATATGGTTGTACACCCGGGATATGGTAACTACAAGAACACTTTAGTGAATGCCTTGGTTTACCATTTTGAACAGCTTCCTTCTTTGCCGTCGGATTATTACGGGCGTCCTGGATTAGTACATCGTATTGACAAACACACCACGGGTCTATTAGTTATTGCAAAAACAGAATTAGCATTGAATTTTTTGGCAAAACAATTTTTTGAACGTACGATAGAACGCAGGTATTATGCTTTGGTTTGGGGCGATATTGAAAACAATGGAACAATAACAGGAAATATTGGCAGATCGCTAAAAAATAGAAAAGTGATGGATGTTTTTCCAAATGGCGAACATGGAAAGCACGCAGTTACGCATTTTGAAGTGGTTGAACGCTTTGGTTTTGTTACTTTGGTACGGTGTAAACTAGAAACTGGAAGGACACATCAAATAAGGGCTCATTTTCAGCACCTTGGACACCCTTTATTTAATGACAAAGAGTATGGTGGTGCTTTATTGAGAATTGGGCATGCTTCCGCGAGTTACAGTAAATTTGTAGAAAATTGCTTTCAATTATTAGAGGGTCAAGCACTGCATGCGTACCAGCTTGGATTCATTCATCCACTTACAAAATGTTTTCAATGTTTTGAGGTTAAATTTCCCGTGAGTTTTGAGGAGTTAATTGAAAGGTGGAGAAATTTTTGTAAAGATTTTAAAAATTATTAACTTTGACTAATTGACAATAAACTTCAAAAAGTAGCTATGAGAAATACAGCATTCACAATATTTCTATTAATGACAATCACTACAGCAATCGCCCAACAAAAGTCTGAGCCTAAATTTGTTTCAGAGGCAAAAAAATCTTTTCGTTCGGGAAGGTACTTTGAGGCATCTTCAAAGACAGAAAAAGCCTATGTAAGAATGGGCGAAAAGTCTTCCATCAAAGATAGAGGAGAGATGGCTTTTTTAGTTGCAGAATGTTATCGCCTTACTGAAAAATTTACAAAAGCAGCAGAATGGTACTCGAAGTCAATTGACTTAAAGTATTTTCAATACAATCCAATGATCTATTTTTACAAGGGCGAAATGCAACGTATGTCAAAAGATTTTAAGGGAGCTTTAAAATCCTATGAATCATATAAACCACTAGCTTCTAAATCTATGTTAAATCAATTGGAGCAAGTTATTTTAGCTTGCAAGGATTTTGAGGATTTCGATCAGAACGAAACGAGGTATGATATACAACGTCAAGATAAAATAAATTCCAAACAATTCGATATGGCGCCCTACAGTTCAGCTGCTTCCAAAAATGTAGTTGTCTATTTCTCTTCGAGTCGTGAAGAGAGTTTTGGGGCGAACAGAGATCCAATTACAGGAGAAAAGTTTATGGATATTTACATGGTTAAATACGACGAAAAAGGGGATCCTACAGCGGTAAAAAATGTTGATACTAAAGGAATAATCAATACTACTGAGAACGAGGGCTCTGTTTGTTTCGATTCAAAAAAGAAATTCATTTATTTTACGCGTTGTCCGAATGCAAAAAAGGTAAACTTGGGTTGTGATATATGGATGGCCACGATGAATGGTAAACCCGATGATCTGGAAATCGAATTTGAAGAGCCTATCAAACTATCTTTGAAAACATCTGATTCGGTTTCTGTAGGCCACCCTTGTATTATAAACGATGAATATTTAGTTTTTGCCTCCGACATGGCTGAATGTAATGGTGTGAAAAGCTACGGTGGAAGGGATCTTTGGTATGTCCAATACAATAAGAAGGAAAAGAAATGGGATTCAACTCCGAAAAATATGGGGCCCGCGATCAATACTTTCGGAAACGAGTTATTTCCTAC
>VGMK01000213.1 GCA_016866375.1 Bacteroidota bacterium | reverse complement strand
GCGATCTTTTCTCTTTGCCACATTCGGTATTTTACGATGTTTGAGATTAATGACAATCCAAGGTAAACCAACAGTATTTCAAACCACCAATGGTTGTAAACAAGAATTTTAGCAGCTTGTATCCCATAGAGTGATTCAATGAAGGTTGCAATGGCGATGGCGGCAAGAAAAACAAACAATGCGACTGCCATGAGTCTCATGGAAAAGAATTCTTTGAAAAAATTATCGAGGAATTTAGAATTCATGGCCACAAAATTAATCAATCTACCTAAAAATTAAATATTCTAAAATATATTTGTACCTCGTAGAGTGTGTAAAAGGATATTGGTTAAAGACAAGGTAGAACCTAAAATGTTCTAAGTTGGACTTCAAAAAATGAATAAGGAAAAAAAAACAATATTAATTTTGGGTGCTGGTTTATCCTCGTCCTCTCTCATCCGATATTTACTGAGCAATGCAATCATTTATGATTGGAGAATTTTAGTGGTGGATCAGGATATTGAACAGGTAAAGAAAAGAATCGGCGGACATCCGAACGGCGAGGCGTTATCGTTCAATGCGATGAATTCTAAGGAAAGGAGACCTTGCATTAGCCGAGCTGATTTAGTCATCTCGATGTTGCCTGCGAAATTTCACGTGGAGGTGGCAAAAGACTGCATTGATTTGCGCGTAAATCTGATCACTCCTTCATATATTTCCAAGGAAATGCGAGAACTTCATGGAGAAGCGGAAAAGGCAGGAATTACAATTATGAACGAGATTGGAGTCGATCCTGGTATAGATCACATGAGTGCGATGAAGATAATTGATTCGATACGGTCCATGGGGGGAACGGTCAAAAGTTTTAAATCTTTTTGCGGAGGATTGATTGCTCCTGAGTCCGACAACAATCCGTGGCACTATAAATTTACTTGGAATCCAAGGAATGTTATTTTAGCTGGACAAGGCGGTGCAGCTTCATTTATTCAACACGGGGAATACAAGTCTATACCCTATGGCAGATTGTTCGAACGTCTTGATCAGATTGAGGTGGCGGGATACGGAAATTTTGAAGGATACCCAAATCGCGATTCATTGGTATATCGTGATACATATGGCTTGCAGAATATCCCGACCCTCTATCGGGGGACTCTTCGGAGACCAAATTACTGCAAAGGGTTTAGTGTTTTTGCTGAATTGGGAATGACAGAAGATGGATATGTAATGTTTGAGTCAGAGCGCTTAACGCCTCGCTCGTTTTTAAATACATTCCTACCTTATGAAAAGGGGCTTTCCATCGAAGAAAAGTTTAAAAAATTTTTACGCCAAGAACGAATGTATTTGTACGAGCAATTCGAATGGTTGGGAATTTTTGAAAATGATGAAAGCTTCGGAATGGCCAATTCGAGTCCTGCACAACTGTTAGAAAAATTACTGGTACGAAAATTAAGTTTAGCCCCCGAGGATAAGGATATGTTGGTAATGTATCATGAGGTTGATTACGAATTAAATGGGCAAATGAAGCGTATTACTTCTTCTATGGTAAATATCGGTGAAGATCAATTGTACACCGCTATGTCGAATACTGTTGGATTGCCTGTTGCCATGTGTGCTAAATTGCTACTACTGGGTAAATTGCAAGAAAAAGGCGTAACTTTACCGATTACACGGGAAATTTATGAACCAATTTTAGATGAATTAAAAACGTTCAACATAAACTTTCAGGAAGCTGATTATTTAATAGAAGTATAAATGGAAAACAATCAAAATGAAATGAATATCGAGTTGTCAGAGGAATTGGCAACAGGGGTATATTCCAACCTTGCAATAATTACGCATTCGCCAGCAGAATTTGTGTGCGATTTCGTCCAAATAATGCCAGGAATGCCGAAAGGAAAAGTTCGGTCACGTGTGGTAATGACACCTCAAAATACCAAAAGGTTTCTTCAAGCATTAGCAGACAATGTTTCAAAATACGAGCAAAATTTTGGTGCCATTGAAGAGCCGAATCCCGGGGTTGGATTTCCACCCATGAATTTTGGTACCCCGAGTACCATGGCTTAATCGTCATGCTCTCAGTTTGTATACCGGTTTATAACTCTGACATAACAGATTTAGTAAATGGTTTATTAAATCAAATTGATGCGTTGGATGACTCCATTGAAATTTGTTTGATTGATGACGCCTCAACGAATCCAACATGTGATGTACTTGGCTTTAATCACCCTAAAATCATTGGATTCAAAAATACAGTAAATTCGGGGAGGGCTCGGGTTAGAAACCAATTCAAGGAGGTCGCTAATTATGGCCACCTGTTGTTTTTAGACGGTGATTCAAGGATTATACGTTCTGATTTTTTGAAAACATATTGTGATCTTTTGAAAACCTCTAAAGTTGAAGTTCTTTGCGGAGCAAGTGTTTACCAAGAAAATAGACCCCCAAGATCTCATTACCTCCGTTGGAAATACAGCATACTGAGGGAAAGTAAAACTTTGATAGAGCGTCAATGCAATCCGAAATTGGGTTTCAAAACGAATAATTTCATTATTGATCGGGAAATTTTCAAACGCGTTCATTTTAATGAATCGTTGAGAGGATATGGCCATGAGGATTCCCTTTTTGGTTACGATTTAAACAAGGCGAAGGTAAAAATTAATCACGTGGATAATCCTGTCTTAAATTATCAATTAGACGACAATAGCACTTTTTTAAAAAAGACCAAAGAGGGAGTATCAAATTTGAAACAGGTTTTACAAATTGTAGCCCACGATAGTGAATTCTTAAAATCCAATAAATTGAGCCGAACATATGTTTCTCTTAAAAAATCAAAACTCAATTGGTTAATTTACCTTGGGCTTGCGTCAATTCACCCTCTGAACCATTTTTTATTGAAAAGAGGATTATTTGTACTTACGATGTTTGATTTGTA
>VGMK01000212.1 GCA_016866375.1 Bacteroidota bacterium | reverse complement strand
CTGCATCCGATGAAATGGTAATAGCGCTACCAACACCACAACTTAAACGTTTATTTTCTTTGTTGTAAATCAAACTTCGAATGATTACGTTAAAATCAAAATCCCCCGTTGGATCAATATAACCAATCGATCCGGAATAGAACCCCCGATTAAAATCTTCAAATTCATCGATAAGCTCTAAGGCACGCTTTTTAGGTGCCCCTGTCATCGACCCCATCGGGAATAAGGCCTCAAGAATATCTGTAAATTTGGAAGTTTTCAATTCACAAGAAATAGTAGAAATCATTTGGTGAATTGCAGGGAAGCTATAAATTGCGCAAAGTTCATCGACATGCACAGATCCTTTTGTTGCAATTTTTGATAAATCATTTCGAACTAAATCCACAATCATTATGTTTTCTGATTTTTCTTTTGGGTCATTTCTCAGCGAATCTACGAGTTCCTTATCTTCTTTTTCATTTTTTCCCCTTCTAGCTGTTCCTTTAATGGGTTGTGACAATAAATGGTTTCCTTTTTTTTGAATAAATCGTTCCGGACTCGTGCAAAAAAGTAAGTGATTATTGAGTTGTAGGTATGCCGAAAAAGGTGCTTTAGTAAATTGGTTTAATTTAAAGTATAGGTCCAAAGGATTCGAAATTTCAACATTTTCCGCGAAAAATTCTTGACAATAATTCATTTCATAAATATCTCCACGTTGCAAATAAGCTTTAATTTTTGAAATGTTTGCTAAATAATTTTCTTTTGAAGTACTCGCTTTGAGTTCAATGGCATGCGTATGATAATTTTCATTAGTTTCCATTTCTACAAGCCAATCTAAACAAGCAATGGATTCAGTTGACCTATCGCCTCTTAAAAATTCATGACCTTCAGATGTTAATCTCACTACATTTTTAGGTGCCCAAAGAGAAATCAATGGAAAGTTTTGTTGGTCTACATGACGGGATGTCAAACCAAGCAAGGGGTTTTTAAGATCGAAAGACAAGGCTATAAAAACGTAATTCTCGGAATTATTTGATAAGAATAGTTCAATTTCGTTTCGATCAAAGTTTGAACTTTGGTAAATGCTCTCATATTCAAAACCTATTAAACGTTCGCCGTTGTTGCTATTTAAAATACAAATGGGTACATCCTCGCATTTCATTTTTTCGTCCGTTAATTTTAAGTAAAAATAACAAGAATAAAACCATTTTAGTCATCAGTTGTTTTAGCTTTGTATCGGTTTATGAAATTCAAAAGCTTAATTATTGTTCTTTTTCTTACTGGGGGATTAATGTCGCAATCAAAATTTACGATAAGCGGTTATGTTACAGAAGCAAAGAGTGGTGAGGCAATGATTGGAGCGAAAGTTGTCATCCCCTCATTGAACCAAGGTGCTGCAACGAATAATTATGGGTTTTATTCCCTTACTGTCCCTTCAGGAAAATACCAATTGGAATTCCGAACCGGTGCATATCCAACAGAAACTCAAGAGGTCGACTTGACAAAAGATGTGAAATTAAACGTTGAAGTTGGAACTAAAAACCTAGGCGAAATAAAACTAAGTGGTAAAAAAGGGGAGAATGTGAATTCGACTCAAATGGGTCAATTAGCGCTTGAAATGGAAACCATTAAAACGCTTCCTGCCTTTATGGGAGAAGTAGATGTTATTAAAACAATTCAATTACTTCCGGGTGTTTCTTCTGTTTCAGAAGGTGGGCAAGGTTTCTATGTGCGAGGAGGAGGTCCAGACCAAAATTTAGTACTGCTTGATGAGGCTGTGGTCTATAACGCTGCGCATTTATTTGGATTTTTCTCTGTATTCAATGCCGACGCTGTAAAAGGAGTTAATCTTATAAAAGGCGGTATGCCTGCAAATTTTGGTGGTAGGTTATCCTCTGTTTTAGAAGTCAACATGAACGAAGGAAATTACAAAAGGCTGAGGATTACAGGTGGTATTGGTGCAATTTCATCAAGATTGACAGTAGAAGGACCGATTAAAAAAGACAAAGGTTCATTCATCATTTCGGGAAGAAGAACATACATCGATATTCTATTAAAGGCGGCCATTCCTGACACCTCTCCTTTTTCAGGGAGCGGTTATTATTTCTATGATTTTAACTTTAAGGCAAACTATAAACTAGGAGACAAAGATCGACTATACTTGAGTGGATATTACGGAAAGGATGTTTTCACATTTGGTTCGCGTGAAGATGATTTTTCAGTCAACATGCCTTGGGGTAATGGAATTGCAGCCTTACGTTGGAATCACTTGTTTACAAATAAATTGTTCATGAATGTCACCGGAACTTTTACAGATTATAATTTTGAGTTTGGTTCGGCACAAGATCAATTTCAATTCAATTTGCTTTCCGGAGTGAGGGATTTAGGAGCTAAGGTGGATTTCTCTTATTTTCCAAATGCAAAGCACCGTGTGAAGTGGGGGGGAGACTACACTTTCCACACCTTTGCACCAACAAGTATTTCTGCTCAATCCGACAGCGTGGTTTTTGATACAGGTCTGGCTCAAAAACTTAAATCGCATGAGGCAGCTGCCTATGTTTTGGATGATTTTGACATTTCTGATGCGCTCAGGGTAAATGTAGGACTACGCTATAACGCTTATGCTTTTACAGGTCCTTTTACAAGATACATCAAAGGAGATATTGGAACACCTGATACAACAATTGTTTATGGTAGGGGGGATGTTATTAAATTTTATAATGGTTTGGAGCCGAGAATTTCTTTACGCTATTTGCTACCTGATAAAAGCTCGATTAAGGCAGGATATGCCTATAATTATCAATATGTGCATTTGACATCTTTAAGTGCTGTTTCCCTTCCCACGGATGTTTGGTTTCCTACAACAGACTTAGCAAAACCTCAGAAAGGGTATCAGCTTTCTTTAGGGTATTTTAGAAATTTTGATGACGATAAATGGGAGACAAGTGTTGAATTATACTATAAAGGATTGAATAACCTAATCGAATACAAGGAAGG
>VGMK01000211.1 GCA_016866375.1 Bacteroidota bacterium | reverse complement strand
GAAAAGCATTAGTTTTGTACTATGGAAATAAGTCAAGAAACCATACTTCATATTGCTAAGCTTGCTCGTCTTGAATTTAAAGGAGAAGAACTTCAAACAATTAAAGGTGATTTAGAAAAGATTATTGGTTTTATGGATAATTTAAGTTCTGTAAACACAGAGGACATTGCTCCTCTAATTTTCATGTCTGAAGAAAAAAATGTCCTTAGGGAAGATGAAGGATGCAGAACAATTTCGAAAAAGGAAGCTTTACAAAACGCCCCCAAACACGATTCCGACTACTTCAGAATTCCTAAAGTTCTGGATAAGTAATTGCTACTTCAGAAGTCCTAAACAAATTTTCATGCGAATCACATTCATAGCTGCTGCTTGAACTTTAGCTCTAAATGATTCGTCTTTTTTATACATTGCCAAAAGTTCAACGTGTGTCTTTTTTGCGTCTAATGGCATAAGTACGATGTCACAGCCTGCTTGAATAGCTTTTGTTGCAGATTGAGGCACGGAAACAACACCACCCATGTTCATAGCATCGGTAACTATGAGTCCTTTAAAGCCTAACTCTTTTCTTAACAAATCGGTTACAATTTTTTCTGAACAAGTTGAAGGGAGACCATTAGTATTGTACTTGGCATTATTCTGAACAGCAATATGTGCAACCATAATAGATAAAACACCATTCTTAATTAGTTCCGGATAATTTTTTATTTCTTTTAATTCTCCGTCAATCATTTGTAATGACTTATGTGTATCTCCTGAAACTAAACCATGACCAGGAAAATGTTTGGCTGTAGCAATAATCCCTTGCTTTTGAGTTTCTTGAATGAATGCGTTTGACCATGGGATGAGTTGCTCTGGTTTAGATCCAAATCCTCTGTATCCCACTGTAGCATTTCCAGCTACGTCAACCACTGGAGCAAAATTGTAATTAATTCCAATGGCATTTAAATCATTCGAAATTGTTCGAGCGGCGTCGACAACCTCATCATATGAGCTGATTTCACTTGCTTTTTTTACGAGCGTGGAACCATTTATTTTTCTATTCACTAAGCTAGGTTCCGCATCCGCACTATATAAGAAGGGAAGATTTCCTAATTCTTTATTCTTTGCTTCAAATGACTTTATAAGTCCTGTAAATTCATCTTTCGTCCCGTTCAACATGAGCACACCTCCAATGATTCCAGCTTTAATATGTTGTTCTATTGTTTCTTTTGTTTGGCCATATTTACCGACTGCTGGCATTATTAATTGTGCAATGATTTGACCCTCACTGAGTTGCTTAAAAACAGTTTCCACCTCGTCCTGAAGTTCTTTGTTTTCCGAAAGAAAATCAGCAAGAGTAAAGCTTTTGGTAACTTGTGGTCTGCTAGCGACCAGTTTAGAGGAATCGCACTGAGTGTTACTTGTCTTGTTATTCTCCTGAGTTGTTTCTTTGCCTGCATCATTTTGCGCGCAACTTTGAAACAACAGTATGAATAAAAAAAGTCCAGAAAAAAATGTTTTCATAAAATTTTATTTCGTCAAATATAGCACGGTATATGGTTTTATGTTATTGTTTAAATTCTAATTACAAAACGGCACTTGTCAATAACTATACCTTTGAATTCAATTTCCAAAAACCCTTTTAAAATAATAGTGAAAATCAACAAATTTAAAAGCTTCCCCTCGATTCATTTGTTCTGCTTTTTGTACTGCATTATTCTTTGTTATAAATTGATACCCCATAACAGGTTTGTTGACTTTCTCGCCCGTTAATTTGCCTGTAAAACCAAAGCGCAAATCATAGTAGCTTATGGTATCATTTTTTTGTTCTAAAAGGTAATAGCCATTCGACACAATATTCAATTTATCGGTGTAATTTACATCTTTCCATTTTAGATTTTCTAGACGAATGTTGCCTTTGGGTATTCGTTCAATTTTTTTTGCACCTCCATTAAAAATAGAAGTGTAGTAGACATAATAAGTGGAATCGTCTTCACCGAGAGTGTACCAGTAAAAGCTCGTTAAGGGCATAGGTGTTACCATCGACCGATTGACAGATATGTTTTCATTGGAAAAGACCGCGTGTGTTTGTGATAATAATATGAGCTTCGCAACGACCCCCCAAAGCAAGTAAACACTTGAATAGATTATTCCAATCAAATTTATTTTAAATCGTTTTGGATTGTCTCTTTTTAAAAACAGCACCCAAACCAAACAAACCAAAAAGGGGAGTGTATACAAAGGATCGATAACAAAAATAGTATTGAATGTAATTCGTACGTCGAGGGGCCATAAAAACTGCGTTCCGTAATTTGTAAACATATCTAGTATCGGATGTGTGATGAAGCTCCAGAAAAATAAGTTAAGCCAGCACATAAACGTATATTTCTTCTTGTAACACTGAAAAAATATCCAGGCAAAAAGAGGTCCAAAAACAATGGAAAATAATATGGAATGTGAGAATCCTCGGTGTAAAAGAGCAGCATCAATTGGATGGTAAAAAGCCCTAAAGAACACATCTAAATCAGGAATAGTTCCTGCAAGCGCTCCCCAAAATATGGCCTTATTACCCATTTTTTTTCCTGCCACTAATTCAGCGACAGCTCCTCCAAGTACAATTTGAGTTAAAGAATCCACCTTATTTTATCAAACGGTATAGCTTAGGGAAATCAATGCGTGCGAGGTCAAAAATAAAGGCCATCATTAATGATAAAAGAATGCTATTTTATTTGGTGTCATATCAGCGGTAAAATTTAGTGAATAGCACCCAGGTAAAAAGGAGGAATAATTTTCTGAAAAGTTAATGTTTCCCTTTAAATCAAAAAAGAAAATATCTTGCACTGGCCTTTTGACCTTGAAGGTAAGCGTACCAAATCCTGATTGCTTTTCAAAAGTTATTTTTTTTATTTTTATTCTGCCATTTGATCTTATGACTTTTTTGGGGTGAAGGAATTCAAGGTAACAAAGTTCACCGAGGGCAACTTCAATAAAGTGTGTTTTTTGGGGTATCC
>VGMK01000210.1 GCA_016866375.1 Bacteroidota bacterium | reverse complement strand
GCAAAAAGTGTCTGCTCTATGCACCAATCAAACTCTTCTTCGTTCATTCCTTTCCATGCAAAAACTGGAATTCCGGCAACTGCAATTGCAGCAGCAGCGTGATCTTGGGTAGAAAAAATATTACATGAGGACCATGTGACTTCAGCTCCTAATTCAACTAGAGTTTCTATAAGCACCGCCGTTTGAATAGTCATGTGAAGGCAACCTGCAATTCTTGCCCCAGCGAGCGGTTTTACTTTGCCATATTCTTCACGTAATGCTATTAGTCCGGGCATTTCTGCCTCAGCAAGTTTAATTTCCTTTCTTCCCCATTCAGCAAGACTTACGTCTTTGACTTTGTAATTTAATTTCTCTGTGGTTTGATTCATTTTATTTTTGTTTTCAACTTTCTACAAAGGTAAGGAAGAGCATGTTTTAAACCAAAATGTTCATGCTAATCTTTCTGTGATTAGTTCAACCAATCCACTGATAAAAGAAGGATGATCGTTTGAACTTGGCACCAATTGCACACTTTCCCCACCATATTTCTCAAATATTTCTTGATACTCAGTACCAATTTCAATGATTGTCTCTAAGCAGTCGGCGACAAATGCTGGACTGAAAATCAATAATTTTTTTGCCCCTTTTTTCGCCATTTCTTCGACCACTTTATCTGAAAAAGGAGTGAGCCATTTTTTGTCGAGTCTAGATTGGAAGCAAACAGTGTAGGATGATTCTGAAAGATGGAGCTTGTTTGCAATCAATCGTGTAGTTGCAAAGGATGTTGCCTTGTAGCAGAATTTATTCTTTTCATTCACCTCTGTTTCACAGGGCTGCTCTCCGCATAAATCACTTCCTTCGTATACTTTATCCACCTGACGTTCCGGTAAACCGTGGTAAGAAAATAAAATGTGATCGTAGTCATTTAAATTGAACGCTTTAGCGCGATCTACAACGGAGTCGATGTATCCTTGATTGTCCCAAAATTGACTAACAATGCTTATTTCTGGTATTACCCACCACTTTTTAATGATTCCCATCGCCTTCTCTATTGCCGATCCAGAAGATGCGCTCGCATATTGAGGAAAAAGTGGTAAGAGTATAATTTTATCATAATTGGCAAGACGCATTCTCTCCAAAACAAGCTCCATGGATGGATTTTGATAGCGCATGGCCAGCTCGATTGTCACATTGGTATTGACAAATGCTTTTTGCAATTTTTCTTGAACAGTTTTGCTGTGGCTTAATAGGGGAGAAACACCATTTCCGTGTTCCCATAATTCTTTATAGATTTTCGCAGATTTTGGAGCGCGAAGTGGCACAATAATCCCATTGACTAAAATTTTTCTCGCTAACCAGGGAATATCGATTACTCTTGGGTCATTTAAAAACTCGGTGAGGTACTTGCGTACATCACTAGTTTTGGGACTGTCCGGTGTACCAAGCTGTAAAAGTAAAACGCCAATTTTTTTCATCTTCATGATACAAACACCAAAAATCCAAGATTAGTTCAAATTTAGCGATTTGTTTTCTTGTTCCCTCCGTCTAAAATAACCTTAACTTTACTTTTACTTTATGAAAGATCAAATTTTTTCTATTTCGAGCGATGCAGCGTTTTCAAAAATGGCCTTGGAGCTTTTCGGTTATCAATCCTTGAATTGCCCTGTTTACAAAAACTATCTGGCTGCTATTGGAAGGCCGAGACCACAGCGCGCGGAGGAAATTCCTTTTTTACCGATTACTTTTTTCAAGAGTCATGATGTTGTTATCGGCCAAAATTTTGAAAATCAAGCCTACTTTTTAAGCAGTGGGACCTCAAGTATAGGAAGAAGTAAACATTGGGTGCTTGATGTTGATTTTTATTTAGAATCTTGCTTGTTATCTTATAAAAAAAATATTGGTGATCCTGAAAATCAGGTAATTTTGGCCTTATTACCCGACTACATCGAACAGGGTAATTCAGGATTAATTTGCATGGTAAACCACCTTATTTCGCAATCAAATAACAATTTATCAGGGTTTTTTTTAACGAATTTTATTGAATTTAGAAATAACTATGAAAAGGCCCTAAAGACGAATAAACAAATTATAATTTTCGGGGTAAGTTATTCTTTAATGGATTTGGCTGACATGAATGCAACATTTAAAGAGGCAACCATCATAGAAACCGGAGGAATGAAAGGAAGGAGAGAAGAATTGCCTAAAAAGGAGCTTTTTGATTACATTAAAAAGGGCACCTCGTGCAAAAAAATCTTTTCTGAGTACGGTATGACCGAATTATTTTCTCAGGCTTATGCCGCTGAGGACTTGATTTTTTCAACGCCACCATGGATGAGAATTGTTACTACTGATCCCTCAGATCCATTTACTATTGTAACGGGAAGGAGAGGTGTTTTAAATATTATTGATTTGGCGAACATTGATTCGTGTTGTTTTATTCAAACACAGGATATTGGCATTAAAGTTTCAAATGGATTTACGGTAGAGGGGAGAGTACAAAATGCTGATATCCGTGGTTGTAACCAACTAATAGAATAGTGTGTGTCGGTAATGACGTTTTACTTATATTTGTCAATATGAGTCCAAGTACAGTTGTGTATCTTTCATTTATTGGTCTTATGGCTGGTATTTTGAGTGGTTTTGTTGGTGTTGGAGGCGGTATTATCATTGTACCGGCATTGGTGTTTTTCCTCGGGCTTACGCAACATGAAGCGCAAGGAACTAGCCTATTCGTTTTGTCAATGCCTGTTGTATTTTTTGGGCTTCTCCAATATTGGAAAACGGGGAATGTAAATTGGAAATTTGGGTTGCTTATTGCTTTAACCTTTTTAATCGGCGCTTGGTTGGGCTCACGCTTATCTTTGAAATTGTCGCCTTCTTGGGTAAAATTAATATTTGGAATTTTAACTGCTTATGTTTCTTTTCGATTGATTACCTCGGGATATCAAGAAATTTCAAATGACGACGCATGACTTAATTGAAATATTACGTTGTGAAGCGCGCGAGTTGGCATGCTT
>VGMK01000209.1 GCA_016866375.1 Bacteroidota bacterium | reverse complement strand
TACAACGGTAATTTGAAGAAAAATTAGAAAGAAGATTTTTTGACGGTAAAATAAGTAATATGTTTGGTTTCCAAAGAAGGTCAAGCGCTTGTTTGTAGGTCGCTACATTTACAAGATTTTGCTGACAAGCATTATTGAATTTTAAATCCAATATATACTGCTTTGAGCTGTCTATTTCAAGGGAAGAGAGTCTAACTAATTTTTCCTTGTGAATGGACTTGTAATTTAAGACTTCTATTTCAGAGCTCATTTTCTCTTCAATACAACCTTCACCCGTAGTTTCATCTTCTAAAAAATCGTTGTGATATAACCACAATTGACCGTCATTGGACATTCTTACATCCAATTCAATCCCTGTCAGTGAGGGAAAATGCAGCGCTAAATCGATTGCCTCCATACTATTAGCATGATAACCAGAATTTGGCATAGATAAACCCATTGCCGCATGACCGAAAACCTCAATGTTGTCACATGGGGTAACTTTACTACACGATTGTAAAAATAGCAGGACTGGATATAGTAAAATTAAACTTCTAAAATTCATGGCTAATTCCTATTTGCGAGGCAAGGTTCAAGGTAGTATAGAGGTGCTGCGTACCTTTCATTTGTTGCATTATCCCGATATAGTTTCTCCAAAAAACTCCTACGAAACCCCTAAACTGAATAGCAAGGTACAAGTTCTCGTCAAGCTGATAAAATCGTGAATTATTGATTTGTGAGCAAAATCCCAGTGATACACCATTTTCGAATGCAAACCTTTTCGAAATTGGCCAAAAGTAACTGATGTTTTCTTGAATACGCCAATTGAATTTCTTTATCACCAGATACTTATGACTAAGACCTAATTGTTGATTTATGCTAAAATTATTTTTTTTCAAGGAAACGCCTACATTGTGAAAAATATCGTACTGGGCAGAGATGTAGGTAAGGCCAACATCTGCTCCAAATTTAGATTGGCAAACTGGGTAGTAGAAACTAAAAATTAGAAACAAAAGACAAAAAAAAGCTTTCAAGAAGTCACGATCAATCATCCAAATTTCGGACATTTTTTACACGCATGACCTTTTTTCTTATACTTCTTGCAACATTTTGTTTTTTTTGAATCTACGCATGGATTTGCCCATGGACAAATTTGTTCTTCGCTATTCGGACATGCAACCTGACTCATTATTTAGAATTATTCTAAACAAAAGTAATACTTTTAACTTACACACAAGCTATTTTAAAAAAAAAAGCTGCCCAATGACAGCTTTTTTTAATTTCTGCTCGCATTTTTAAACCAAACCTTGGTCTATCATTGAATCCGCCACTTTCACAAAACCTGCGATATTCGCTCCTTTTACATAATCTACATTTCCGTCTCCACCCTTTCCGTATTTCAAACAGGCCTCATGTATAGAAACCATTATACCGTGCAAACGTTGGTCAACTTCTTCTCTAGACCATGACAATCTCAGAGAGTTTTGGGACATTTCTAATCCAGAGGTGGCCACGCCTCCTGCATTTGAGGCTTTACCCGGAGCAAAAAGAATTTGTGCGGAGAGAAATGCCGCTATTGCTTCTGGTGTTGATGGCATATTAGCTCCTTCAGCTACACATTTAACACCATTTGAAATTAAAACTTTTGCCTCGTCTCCATTTAATTCATTTTGAGTAGCACATGGTAAGGCAATATCAACTTTCACCTCCCAAGGTCTTTTTCCAGAAACAAATTTTGCATTTGGATATTTTGAAGCATATTCTGAAATTCTTCCTCTTTTTACATTTTTCAACTCCATGACATAAGCCAATTTACCTGCATCAATTCCATCTGCATCGTAAATATACCCTTCAGAATCAGATAGTGTAACTACTTTCGCTCCCAGTTCAGTGGCTTTCTCACATGCATACTGAGCGACGTTGCCCGAACCAGATACAGCCACCATTTTCCCTTTGAAGGAATCGCCTTTCGTTGCTAACATTTCTTTCGCAAAATAAACTGTTCCGTAACCTGTTGCTTCCGGACGAATCAATGATCCTCCCCAGTTGCGCGCTTTTCCGGTAAGAACTCCGGTGAACTCATTTCTTAACCGTTTGTACTGACCAAACATATAGCCAATTTCCCTTCCACCAACGCCGATATCACCAGCCGGAACATCTGTATCTGCACCAATATGTCTCGCTAATTCAGTCATGAAGGATTGGCAAAATTTCATCACCTCGTTGTCAGATTTTCCTTTTGGATCAAAATCAGAACCTCCTTTACCCCCTCCCATCGGCAAAGTTGTGAGTGAATTCTTAAAAATTTGCTCAAATCCTAAAAATTTCAAAATAGAAAGGTTAACGGAAGGATGAAATCGCAAACCACCTTTGTATGGGCCAATTGCTGAATTAAATTCAACTCTATATCCGCGATTCACTTGAATATTTCCTTGATCGTCTAACCAAGGAACTCTAAAAATAATGGTACGCTCAGGTTCTACAATTCGGTCAAGAATTTTGTAAGTTTTATACTTCGGATTTTGCTCTATGAAGGGAATAACTGTTTCCGCAACCTCTTGAACTGCTTGTATAAATTCAGACTCATGACCGTTTTTCTCTTTGACACGAGACATGAACGCTTCAATCTCTGCATGAAATTTATTCGACATATATTGTTCGTTTAAAATTAATAGCAGTAAATTTAATCAAGTTTTCTTTTCAAGAGATGATTAATTGAGAATGTATTCTCTAAAAGTTTTAGAATTTATTAATTTTGGTACTGTCACTAAAATAGATTTCTGAAAGGCAACTTTAATAGGCTAGGTGTCGTTTAAGATACAAGATGATTAATATGAAATATTTTAACTCGCTTTTTTGTATAATAAGTTTAGTACTTTTAACAAAACATTCATTTTCTCAGCAAAATGTTCAATTGTGTCTTGGTGCAGATGCGACTATTTGTGCGGGTCAAACTGTAACCATAACAAATTGTAATTCTGGATCAAATCCAACAAATTCTGCCGGTCTCTATTTAAACA
>VGMK01000208.1 GCA_016866375.1 Bacteroidota bacterium | reverse complement strand
AAATATTAACCTTGAGCGAAATGGTGCAAGTGCCGTAGTGCTAGCGCATCATGAGTCAACAGAATTCCCGAGCTACGACGGAGTGACAGAAGCTGCGCAAGTACCCAATACCGATTTTAAATTGTTCGGAAAACCAAGCGCAAGGCCATATCGAAGAATGGGTGTAGCACTCGCATACGGAAACAACGAAGTGAAAGAATTAGTTAATATCGCTAAGTCTGTGGCTGAAAAAATTAAAGTAAAATGAGGCATTTTATCCTAATAATTTTTTTGCAAAGCACGTGGAGCGTTTTTTCGCAAAAAGTGAGCTACCACTTAAGAATGGAGCAACCTCAAAATCACTACTATCAAGTTGAGATTGATGTAGAGGATTTCAAGAAATCATCATTTGACATTAAATTACCTGTTTGGGCGCCAGGATCATACTTAGTTCGGGAGTTTTCAAAGAATATCAACATGGTAAAAGCCTACGATTCAAAAGGGAAAGAGATTCGCGTAGAAAAGAAGAAAAAAAACGAATGGACTGTACATTCCAGTAATGCTTCTTTTGTCAAAATAAAATACGAAGTGTATGCTTTTGAATTATCCGTTCGCACCTCTTTTCTTGACCTAACGCATGGTTTCGTGAGTGGTACAGGTATATTCATGTATGTTGAGGAGCTGATGAATCAAGAGGGAATTCTAAATGTTTATCCGCATAGTTCTTTTAAAAAGGTATCTACGGCTTTAGAAACTGCTAATATTTCAAAAGCATCGGATGGTTTTAAATCTTATAAGTTTCAGCATTACGATCAATTAGTTGATTGCCCCATTGAAATAGGAAATCAAGAGGAATTTTCCTTTGATCTCGCAGGAATTAAACATACGGTTGCAATGTATGGAGAAGGTAATTATTCGGTTCAAAAACTTAAAGTAGATATGTTAAAGGTGGTTCAAAAATGTACCGATGTATTTGGATTTAACCCTAACAAAGAATATCTATTCATCATTCACAATGTTTCCGATGGTCAGGGTGGTCTAGAGCATGAGAATTCCACTGTTTTGAGTGTTAATCGTTGGCAATACGGCAATGACTATTATGGCTTTTTGAATTTGGTGGCCCACGAGTATTTTCACCTATGGAACGTAAAACGGATTCGTCCAATTGAATTGGGGCCTTTCAACTACGGAGAAGAAAATTATACCAGTTTACTATGGGTCATGGAAGGTTTTACCTCTTACTATGATGAACTCATTATGCGTAGGGCAGGATTTTACTCCAAAGAAACGATGCTGTCTAAAATTCAAGGGTTGGCCAATTATGTAGAGGGATCCGTTGGAGCCCGCATTCAACCTGTTGCACATGCAAGCTTTGATGCGTGGATAAAGGCTTACAGGCCAAATGAAAATAGTACAAACACCACAATGACTTATTATTCAAGAGGAGCTTTACTCGCAGCAGTTTTTGATGCTATGATAATCGAATATTCACAAGGTAAACAATGTTTGGATCATGTCATGCAGTACTTATATTTGGCATATTTTGTTCAAGAGAAAAGAGGCTTTACTGAAAATGAATTCATATTAACCTTGGAGCAATTCACAGGAAGAAATCTTACAAGTTTTTTTGAAAAGTATATTCATGGAACTGAGATTATCCCTTATGCCAATATTTTTGATAAAGTGGGCGTTAGCGTTAAAAATACAACAACTGAGACCTATTCTTTTGGTGCTTCGTTCTCGACCAATGGAGGAAGTCTTATCGTAAAATCTATTCGTGCTAATTCAGCAGCAGAATCATGCGGATTATCCGTAGGTGATGAAATTGTAGGTTGTAATGGCTTCAGAGCTAATCAATATTTTTTAGAAGATATTATCTCAGAGATGGGTGCAACGGGAAAAGCAGAATTGTTAGTATCAAGGGATCAGAGGTTATTCTCAATTTTAATCAATAATTCCTTGTATGTTCAACCTCAATTTCAATTCATTCCTAATTCAAACACCTCAAATGCGGCACTTTATAATTATTGGCTTCGTTAGCCATCTTTTTTTATTCAATCAGCGGGTAAACGCCCAGAAGACCTTTAAGAATATCAAAATCCCATTAGCAGCGTCGGGCTACATGTATTCGGGTTGTGAGCCTTCAATCGCTATCGATGAATTAAATCCACTACGCCTGGTTGCTGGATCTATTCTTGATGGTTACCACTATTCAACCGATGGAGGTAAGACATGGAAAAGTGAGCAATTAAAGAGTGAGTTTGGTGTATTTGGTGACCCTGTTTTAAAAATGGATAACAAGGGCCGAATTTATTATTTTCATTTAGCGAGTTACGAAAAAACATCCCATTTAGATCGCATTGTTTGTCAATTTTCAGATAAAATAGAAGGATCTTTTTCAAAAGGTTCGTTTCCGTCACCTAATGGATCAAAAGTGCAAGACAAACATTGGATTACTATTCACCCTAAAACCAATCATTTATATATGACTTGGACTCAATTTGATGTTTACGATTCCTCTGATCCAAAAGATAGTTCATTCATCATGTTCTCAAAATCAATAGACCGAGGGGTAACTTGGTCTAACCCAAAGCGAATTTCCAAGCATGGAGGTGATTGTATGGATGGAGACAATACGGTTGAAGGTGCTGTTCCCGCCTTTGGACATGATAATACACTCGTTGTCACTTGGACTGGGCCAAAAGGTCTGATGATGCAACGCTCTTTGGATGAAGGAAAAACCTGGCTTCCTGAAGAAAGAAAAATCATAGACCATCCCGGTGGTTGGGACATAGAAGTTCCTGGTTTTTACCGAGCAAATGGACTGCCATTTTTAGTTTCGGATAGGTCCGGAGGAGCAAGAAATGGAACTCTTTATTTGAACTGGTGCGATCAAGGAAAAGGAGAAGACAATACAGATGTTTTTCTTATGTTTTCAACTGATAATGGCGAAAATTGGCAGGGACCAATTCAAGTGAACAAAGAAACGAGAGAGACCCATCAATTTCTAACGTGTTTAACAGTGGATCAAACCAA
>VGMK01000207.1 GCA_016866375.1 Bacteroidota bacterium | reverse complement strand
GAATTTCTTGATGCCAATGCAGCGGAATGGAAGTGGGATACTAATTCAAGGGAATTACCCATCATCATGCCTCGAGATTTTGTTGTGATGCTTAATACGTTTATGAGTTCAATGAGCATGCCTCAGGTGACAGACGAGTTAGCGACTTCCATTCCATTTAAGTTACGCATATCTGGTGCCAAGGGTCAGAAGTGGTTAAATGCCCGAATTATAGGATTTACCAATGAAATTTCAGCTTTATTGGTGCCTATGGAATTTATGAATTATGCCAACAACAAATATGGTGACGAGCAAGAAGGAAAAATAACACAAATTATCATTCAGGGAAAAAAAGGGCAATTTGGAAGTTTAGAAAAATACCTAGATGAAAATAACCTCGAACCAAAAAAATCGCAAATGATTATGGGAAGATTAAAAAGTATAGTCTCTACGCTTGTAATGATTGTCTTCATCGTTTCGATTGTTGCTGTTGTGAGTTCTGGCATCGTTTTACTCCAATACATGCGACTTCTACTGTCTCAAAATAACTATGAGGTGAAAACGCTTTTAAGAATAGGTTATGCTCCTCACTTTATCGCAAGCTTATTTATTCGCTACTTTTCTCTTGTGTTTGCGTGTTCTCTTTTCGCTGCATTTGGGATATTTTTTATTTTAAAATTGTGGGTTAATCACACCTTACAAATTGGTGGAATATACCTAAATGAGTCTCTTAGCCTAATTTCCATTCTGATAATACCCTTAAGTTTTGTGCTTTTCATTACTGTAGGGACCATTTCTGCAAGAAAAAATGTCATGAAATTATTCAATAAATAGGTTAAAGAAATGTTAATAGTCTGAATTATAAAATTAAATCGAATTCGTAATTGTAAATTTGCAGAATGAAAAGAATATATTGCCTCTTATTATTTACGTGTCTTATACATCTTGTAAGTGCCCAAAAAATTAGAATAAAAGTATTGGGTCAAAAAGATACAACAGTGCATTTGTTTAAATACTTCGGACAATCAAAATATTATGCCGACACGGCAGAGATGAAAAATGGGGAAGTTGTTTTCGATGGCAAAAAACAAGTTCCCGGAATGCTGGGCCTTTTATTGCCGGAGCAAAAGAATTTTGAGTTCATTTACAACAATGAGGATATACACTTAGAAACAACCTCTTCCGACTATGTTAAGAACATGAAAGTGAAGAAGTCTGAAGAAAATCGAATTTTCATTGCGTATGTGAATTTTATAACAGAGAAGCGGGTGGAGATGAACAAACTTTCAGAGGAGCGAGGTAAGTATGAGAAAAAAGATGATGCATATAAAATCATGTCTGATAAAATTGAGGCACTCGATAAAGAGGTCGCATCGTATCAAAAAAATCTTATTTCGCAGCACCCTTTAAAATTAGTTGGTAAAATCGTAAAGATGACTATGGATATTACCATTCCTGAAAGTCCGCGAGATATCAACGGTAAAGAAATTGATCCAGATTTTAGGTTTAAATATTACAGGAGTCATTTTTGGGACAACGTAGATTTAAGCTGTGATGCGCTCGTAAACAATCAGGTATTCCACAATAAACTTGAATTTTATTTTGGAAAAAGTATGATGTATCAGTACTGGGATACAATCATTCCCTACGCCTTCGACTTTTGTGATCGATTGGAGCCAAAATCAAAGATGTTCGAATATTGCGTGGGCTGGATCACATCAAACTTTGGGAAGAGTGACATCATGGGGATGGACAAAGTGTATCTTTACATGGTAAACAGGTATTATTGTTCCATCAATCCCGAGGGAAAATCACCGGCCTTTTGGATAAAAGACGATAAAATCAAAGAAATTTGCGACAATATAGACAATAAGATTAAACTGGTTGTAGGATCAAAGCCTCCAAACTTAATTTTACTGGATTCAACAGATACGAAGTGGTACGACATGTATGACATTGACGCAGAGTATACGATTCTGTATTTTTGGGACCCTGAGTGCGGACATTGTAAAACAACCACTCCGAAATTAAATGAATTGTACGTAAAAAAACTTAGAGCGAGAAACGTGGAAGTATTTGCTGTTGGTAAAGCAATTGATAAAGATTTCGAAAATTGGAAAAAATTTATAAGGGATAAAAAATTAGAATTTATAAATGTCGCTTTTACGGATAAATTATATAAGTTGGCTTTAAAAGATCCCAATAGCTTGGTTCCGGTGCCTGGAGATCCAAGTAAAAAACCAACAACTTTGGAATCTTTGAATTATCACAAGACCTATGATATATCGAGCACGCCCGTAATATACTTATTGGATAAAGACAAAAAAATAATTGCAAAGCGCTTAGGCATCTCTCAAATAGAGGACATGCTGGATCACCTTCAAAATAAAAAAGACGAACCTAAGTTGTTTCCTCCAAATAAAGAGGAAGATGAACAAATGCAACAAAAACATTAGTATGCAGTCGTTTAAGTCAATTGTTGAAAATCATGATTCATTCCTAATAACTACGCATAAATCTCCTGATGGCGATGCTATTGGAAGTGTGACAGCCTGTTATTTCTTTCTGAAGAATAAGAAAAAACGTGTAACTGTCTTATTGCCCGATCAACCTGCTGACTTTTTACTACCATTCTTACAAAATGTGGACTATAAGGTTTTTGTGAATTGTGACCTTGATGAAATCCAAGAGATGCTAAAAATGGATGCGTCCATACATATGGACTACAACGACCCTTCGCGCGTGGGTTCCGAAATGAGCAGTATATTTAATCAACTGACCGGTCCCTCGATTATGATTGATCACCACCCGAATCCAGCTGATTTTACCAAATTTAGCATTTCCAAAGTATCTGCATCTTCCACTGCGGAACTGTTCTTTGAAATTTTAGAGGAAACAAAAATGAATGATTTCATAGATATTTCTTGCGCTCGAGGGATTTATTTAGGCATAATGACAGATACAGGATCCTTTCGTTTCCCTTCGGTCAGCGCATACACACATTATGTAATTCAAAAATTACTTTCATTAGGTCTGA
>VGMK01000206.1 GCA_016866375.1 Bacteroidota bacterium | reverse complement strand
GGTGATGACCCCATTTACCATATTGATTGCTACCGGATCGAAAAAGAAATTGAGGGCTTTGAAATTGGACTCACAGAACTTTTTAACCACTCTGCTTATTTTTTCATAGAATGGCCAGAAAAAATTGATTTTTTTCTTCCAACTAATGTAATTTGGGTGTATATTCGTAAGGAAGAGCTCACCGAGAAAAGAATCATTCATGTAACATATGATAACCAATCCTGAAATATTGCAATCGCTTCTTCACAAAGGAAGTTTAAGCCCAAAAGAAGAAATGTTGGAGGTAAAGAAGAAAAAAGGTGAACTTTTTATCGGAATCCCCAAAGAAATTTCATTCCAAGAAAGACGCGTGGCACTTGTTCCTGAGGCAGTATCTTTGCTCATTGCGAATGGCCACAGGGTGAGAATTGAGCACGATGCAGGAACTGGAGCAAATTTCAGTGACCATGATTACAGTGAGGCTGGTGGCGAGATTTGTCATGACCCAAAATTGATTTACGAGTGTAACATTATTTTGAAAGTAGCACCTCCGACGGAGGAGGAAATCGCTATGATGCCAGGAAATCAAACATTCATTTCAGCCCTTCAGTTAGCCACTCAGCCCAAACAAATTCTACAAAATCTAATGGCAAAAAAAATTACAGCGATAGCCTGGGATTATATTAGAGACGAGGAGGGGCTTTTTTCAGTGGTCCGAACACTGGGAGAAATTGCCGGTACAACCTCCATACTCATCGCAGGAGAACTATTGAGTAGTTTTTCCACAGGTAAAGGAATTATGTTAGGTGGAGTTGCTGGAGTTCAGCCCACAGAAGTTGTTATCATCGGCGCAGGAACTGTAGGTGAATTTGCTACCCGATCAGCATTAGGACTTGGAGCCTCGGTAAAGGTTTTTGATAATTCGCTACTGCGCCTTAGAAGACTTCAGAACGACATAGGTTCTCGGGTATTTACGTCAATAATACAGCCTAAAGTACTCGCCAAGGCCATACGTAGAGCAGATATTGTCATCGGCGCATTAAGAAGCCCTACAGGTCAATCGACTTGCGTGGTTACTGAGGAAATGATTAGGTCAATGAAAGAAGGCTCTGTAGTTGTTGATGTAAGTATCGATCAAGGCGGATGTTTTGAAACGAGCCGTGTAACAAATCACAATGAGCCAACCTTTAATAAACATGGTGTGGTGCATTATTGTGTACCAAATATTGCTTCGCGCGTGTCAAGAACTGCTTCGTTTGCGCTATCAAATATATTTTCCCCTATCATTCTAGAGATGGGAGATAAAGGTGGTGTTTCCGAATTAATTCGTTCTCAAAAAGGGTTTAGAAATGGTGTTTACATTTACCGTGGTATACTCACAAATGAAGTTCTAGGGAGGGTATTTGACCTAAAGTATAAAAATATTGAGCTTCTTCTTCCAGGGATTTAATGTTCTCGTTCCCAATTCTCTCTTTACCTCCCGCTAAATTAGAATTAAAAAAATCTGAGCATCAATTTCTAGTTAAGTGTCTTATAAGAAAAAAATGGCTCGTCTTAACCCCAGAGGAATGGGTTCGCCAGCACTACATATACTTTTTATTAGATCAGCTCAAAATACCTAGTGCCTTTATAAGTATTGAAAAATCAATCGAATACGGCAAATTAAAAAAACGATGGGATATTCTTGTTTTTTCAAAATCACATAAGCCATTAATACTTATCGAATGTAAAGCTCCAAACATCGCATTATCGATGAGTACTTTCCTTCAATTACTCACTTATCAGCACACCATTCAGGGTACATTCTTAGGGATGAGCAATGGAATTGAAAACCGGTTTTATAAAATCATCACAGAGGGTGAAAATAAACTAATGGAAATTCAAAGCTTTCCAACTTGGGATTAGTTTTGGATAAAATTCCATTCACCCGATTTCATTTTCTTATATTCTCGTGAGAGATAAGCAAGCTGCAGACGCATTTTATCCATAGACTCCTCGGTTTCTGAGCCAATCTCCTGTTTGCGCAATTTTAGTTGCATTTTCATAAACATTGCATGCAATAATACCTCAACCTCGTGTTGCTGCTCAAGTTTTGACTTTATCCTGAATAATTGGATATCTTCACGAGATGCTTCGCACAGATCCTTGTATTTTTCGTCATTTAGCACTGCAATTAAGGTATTGTGAAGGTAAATTAATTCGAGTACTATTTCTTTAATTTCCTCCAAATGGCCACTTTTTTCTATACCTTGAGTACGCATTGAACTCATAATAGTTCTATAATACGTCCTCAATTCCCTCAGCTCTTGATCCTCATTTTCTGAATCACCTGTAAATAAACTAAGAACAGTCTTCTCCTCAAATGATAATATTCTAATAAGTTCCTCTATTTGATACATCAATAGTATAAACTCAACGATATTTTCTCTTTTTTTGATAAATGGGTGCATGGTTCTTAATTCTTTCCAAATTGATCTTAATTCTCATTAAGGAAATTAATAAATTCTTTTGTGACATCCATGGAAGGATTGATGAAGGTAAATTGACCACCTTTGCTGTGCGCAATGAGAATATCAATTTTATGCTTCTCAGAATACTTTTTAGCAATTCCTTCAATTTTTTTATCGATTAACTCCAGCTTTTGGGCCATGTCCTCCTGAATTTTTGCTCCCTCCGTTTGCTGGTATTTCATTATATCCTCTTGCATTTTTTGAGCTTTTTGTTGAACGGCTATCATATCGTTTTCGGATAGCAGCCCTTTTTTTGCCTCGGAATCCTTTTGAAGTAAATACCTCTCGTATGCTGCAGTTCTATTTTGCACTTCTCTTTGAAAAGCAAGTTGACGCTGAGAAACCACCTCGTCTTGCTTTTTGTAATAGTTAAACTGAGAACGCAAACTATCTAATTGGTAAAATGCAATTTTCAGTCCCGAGGTATCTTGAAATACTGCGGCGGGAACTGAATTTTTTTCCTCTTTTTTCTCCTGTGAAGGTTGGTTACTGCAAGCTAAGAGGAAAAGAGAACTAAAAATTGATAAGTAAGTATATTTCA